>NZ_JBFBIK010000168.1:0-11618 GCF_040685555.1 Sphaerisporangium sp. NPDC088356 | reverse complement strand
TGGTACTGCACCGGGGACGGTGTGGGAGAGTAGGACACCGCCGGACAAATATTTGGTATAAGCAGGGAAGCCATCCACTTTGTGGGTGGCTTTCCTGCGTTTACGGGCATTTCCGCTACTCCTCAGCGGGTCTCTGTTCCGGGGATCTCTGCCGACATGGCAGCAGGGAGATCGAAGCCCTCATTCGCGGGGGTTCGTCCGCGATTCGTCACGGAGGGGTCAGGGAGATGATCCTGCGGAACTTGCCGCCGGCCGACTGCTCGGGGGGCTCCTTTGCGTGTTCGAGGGTGACGTGGTCGGCCTTGGTGACTGGGAGCAGCGCGGGGTCGTCGAGCCCTTCCGGCAGCTCCCGGTAAAACTCGCGGAAGTACGGCGACCGGGCGCGGGCATAGGCCACGATCTCGGCCGAACGGGCGCGTTGCCGCTCCGCGATCGCCGCGGGGCCCGGCCGCAGAGCGCGGCGTGCGTCGCGGGCGCGTTGCCGCGCGCTTTCCGTCCCACGCCGCGCGGCCTCCCACGGCTCGTCCTGCGACCGGCCGGGCTCGACGCTCGCGAGACTCGCCTGCTGGACGGCGCCGACCGGGGATCCGGTCGGCGCCGTAGCGGTGATGGGACTCAACCGCTCGGGGAACGCCTTCATCAGCCGCCGGGGTCAGGGGAGGATCAGGAGGGCGTCGCCTACGCCGCGTTCGGTGCCGTCGGAGGGGTGGTTCACTACCTTGCCCTTGACGACCATGGCGCTCGACCCGCCGCCGTCGAGGTTGATGGCCTGGCGGGCACCGAGCCAGAGCATCAGCTGCGCGGCCTCCACCATGGAGGCTCCCACGGTGACGCCCGGCTTGCGGCCGTCGACGGTGGCGAGGATGAGCTTGCCGGACTTGGTGACGCCCGCCATCGTGCGAGGGTGCCGCCGAAGGATCATGTTGATGTTCGCCTGCCCGTCGGCCTTCGCGGTGATGTGCTCGCGGCCGTCGCGGACCAGGCCGACCCCGCCGCCGATGATGCTGGTCTCCGGGGTGAGGGGGATGCCCTTGCCGGTGCGCATGTCCGTGACCTTGGTGGTGACCTTCAGGTTCCACTTCTCCCAGGCGTGCGCCCAGATCCAGTCGGACATGATGCCGGTGCCGTGCAGCACGCGGGTGCCACGCGCCACCTTGCCACCCGCGGGGCGGAGGCTCAGTACCTCGCCCTTGTCGTCCAGGACGGCCTCGGCTCCCTCGTCGGAGGGGGTCTTCTCCCCGAACTCCTCGGTGTAGAGCACCAGCTCGTCCGGCTGGGCCGCGCGGTTGACGCCGCTGATGGACGTCCTCTCCCCGTCGGCCGAAGTGGCCGTGACCGTCGTCTTCACCTCGGTGATACGCGCGGTGCGGCCCTTGAGGATCAGGGCGCTGCGGCCGTCGGTCGCCTCGCTGAGCAGGCGGCCGTCGACCACGGAGACGCCCACGGGCTCGCCCCGGAGGTTCTTGTCGGTGTGGATGTTGAAGAATCCGCCGTTGACCGCGGCGACCGCGCCTGCCTTCTTGGCCATGGAGGAGGGGGTCTCGCGCTTGGCGACGCTGGCTCCGATGCTGGAGTGGTAGGACCCGCTGAAGGCGCGGGGGTCGACGGTCAGCACCCGCATGTCCCACGGTCCGGTGGTCTGCAGCCCGTCGTCCCCGAGGAAGTCCACTTTCGCCGAGATATCTGCCTCTTTGAGCTTCTTAACTACCTTTTCGGCCTCATCGCGCTCTTTCAGCGTCCAAAGCCCGATACGTACCGTGTAGCTGACTCCCTCGGGAAAGTCGGCGACGCCGGGGCGAGTGAACTGCTGGATGCTCGCCTCGAACCCCGCGCTGAGGGCGGCTTCCGCCGCCGCTTCCGCGGAGGCCTGGGAGCCGTAGTCCTTGCCCTTCATGAGCACCGACACCGTGTATCCATCGGTCGGGGTTCCGTGGATCACCGTGAACAGGTCGATCCCGGACGCGACCGCTTTCTGCTTCTGGGTGGCGGCGCCCGGCTGCCCGAGCGGGAAGTTCGCCGACGGCAGCCCCGATTGAACCGACTCGGCGATCGCCGGCGCGGGGGCGGTGGCCGCGAGGAAGGAAAGCGCGGCAAGACCGGCGATGAGGCGACGTGGCATCAAGGGCTCCCGTGGGTGATCTAGTCCTTGATGCACCATGGTCTTGCCAACGACACGCCAAGCACCGGTAAACACGCCAACGTCTACGAGAATGTAACCGGCCGTCTTTCCGGATCCGGAAACGGGCGCGCGCGACGCGAATCCGCCCAGCTCGCGGTATCACGCGGCCGGCCACCGTGCCTCTCGCGGCCTCTCGCGAGCGCTTGCCGGCCCGGGGTCCGAACACCGGACGCGAGGTGTCCGTAAGGGACCACGTAAATCGGGTCAATACCCTGGTCATTATGGGTGAGCCGTCGGTGACGGACTGCGGATGCGCGCAACGCGGCGTTACGGTTCGCTAGGCCGCGATCACCGAGCGAGCGGCACACCTTTCTCGAGAGGCACCCGTCATGGGGCTCAACGTTCTGTTTCCGATAATCCTGGCCAGCATGATCCTTGGCATCATCATCGGAGTGATCATGGCGCGCCCGCGCCGATGGGACGCGTACGTCTGCGTCGACGACTCGGTCCACGCGGACGACGGCCGCGACGGCCACACCTGACCTTCGCGCGCGCCACCGGCCCGATGACCGTGGCACCGGCCCCCATGAAACGGACCGCCTGCCGCGCTACCGGATGAGCCCGGCCAGGCGCTTCCCGTCGAGGCCGTGGACGGTGACGCCGTCGGCGCCCGTCATGGTCTCCCCGGCGACCAGGGCGTTGACGATCGCCTCCTCGGTCGCCTCGATCACGGCGTAGAAGAGCGGATCGATGTGGTCGTCCGCGAGCACGGTCACGCCGAACGTGCGCGGCGGGTGGGCGTCGAGCGTGTTCGCAGGGAGATTGCGGTTGGCGGTGGAGAAGCACAGGAAGCCGTCCCCGCTGGAGTTCTCGCCCGCGCCGCCCGTACGCGCGACGCCCAGCCCGGCCCGCTGGGCGAGCCTGCGGCACTGGTGGGGGAGCAGCGGCGCGTCGGTGGCGACGATGCCGATGATCGACCCGGCACACTCGAACTTCGGCGGGGTGGGCCTCGGCACGTCGTCGAGGCCTCGGCCGACGGGGACGCCGTTGACGGTCAGGCGCTCCCGCGACCCGTGGTTGGCCTGGACGAGCACGCCCACGGAGTAGCCGCCGTCATCCTCGCCGAGAACGCGGGAGGCGGTGCCGATGCCGCCCTTGAAGCCGTGGCAGATCATGCCGGTGCCGCCGCCGACGCCGCCCTCGGCCACCGGGCCCGTCGTCGCCGCGCGGTAGGCGGCCTTGACGTGCTCGGCCTTGACGTGCTGGCCGTCGATGTCGTTCAGCGTGCCGTCCCAGGTCTCGCCGACCACCGGCAGGGACCACGCCTGGCGGCCCCTGCCGAGGGAGGCCACCTCGATCTCCACGATCGTGTCGCGCACCACTCCCACCGAAGCGGTGTTCGTGAGCCCGATCGGCGAGCCGAGCATGCCGAACTCGTCGAGGAAGGCCATGCCGGTGATCTCGCCGTTGCCGTTCAGCCAGTGGTAGCCCGCGTACACCGGCTCGTCGAACGCCGACCCGCCGTGCGGCAGCACCATGGTGACGCCTGTGCGCACCGGGCCCTCGCCCACGACCCGAGCGCCGTCGCCGCGTACGAGGGTGGTGTGGCCGACCCTGACCCCCGCGACGTCGGTGATCGCGTTGTACGGCCCGGGGGTGCCGGTGCCTATCACGATGCCGTGGTCGCGTGCCCGCATGGGCGCGATGTCGCCGGGGCTCAACGGATCTCCCTTCGGAACGACTCCAGGGCCAGGAGGGCGACGTGGAGTGACAGGCAGGACTCGACGTCGTCGAGGTCGGTGTCGAGGATGCGCTCCAGGCGGCGGAGCCGGTCGTAGAAGGCCGGCCGTGACAGGTGGGCGCGCTGGGCGGCGACCGCCTTGTTGCGCCCCGCGTCCAGATAGGTGCGCAGGATGCCGGTCAGGTCGCCGCCCCGGTGGGCGTCGTGGGCGAGCAGCGGGCCCAGCTCGCGCTCGGCGAAGGTCTGCAGCCTGGCGTCGTCCCGCAGGAGGTGGAGCAGGCCGCGGAGCCGCAGGTCGGGCAGCCGGTAGAACGGGCGCCGGTCGGGCTGGCGGGCGGCGGCCTCGGCGACCTGCTCGGCTTCGAGGAAGCTGCGGCGTACGTCCCTGATGGACTCGACCACGGACCCGGCCGCGATGACGAAGGGCGTTGCGAAGGCCGTACGCAGCCGCTCGGCGAGCGTGGTGAGCGCGCCCTCGGCGAGCGTGCGGGCAGGCAGGGGGAGCAGCACCCCGACGCGGGTCTGGTCGAGGGCGCCGACGAGGGCGGGCAGCTTGGCCTCGCGGCAGGCGGCGGCGGTGGCCTCCGCCAGCTCGCCGAGCTGGGCCTGGAGGTTGAGCGCCGTCTCGCTCGGGTCGGTGAGGCGGAGCACGACGCTGATGAGCTTGCGGCCGGTGAGCGGGACCCCGACCGCCCGTGCGCGGGCCGCCGCCTCCTCCGGGTCGGCGTACGCGTGGGTCAGGATGCCGGTGATGATCGTGCCGTGGGCCTGGCGTTCCAGGCTCTCCTGGTGGCGCTCCAGCAGCCGGCCAAGGGCGAGCGTCGTGGCGGCGCGCTCGGCGAGGACGATGTCGCGTGGTCCGGGCGCCGACTCGCAGATGAGGATCAGCCGCCCCCAGTCATGGCCGCGCGCGCCGACCATGGTGACGAGCCAGCCGGACGAGGGGTCGTAGGCGGTGCGGTCGCGAGGGGCGACCGCCCGCGACCGCGCCTCCCAGTTGGCGAGCAGGATGCCGGTGTCGCGCCCGGTGGACTCGCAGGCGAGCACCTGATGGGCGAGGTTCTCCAGGATCGCCGGGCGGGCCGAAAGGCGGGAGACCTGGGTCAGCACCTGGGCCGGGGACGCGCCCTCGACCGACAGCTCGGTGAACACCTCGTGGAGGTGCTCGGAGGCGCGGAGCTCCTCCAGCTGGATGTCGATGATGCGGGCGTGTACCGACTCGGTGATCTGCACGAAGGGCGTCTCCCTGGCCAGCGTGACGAGGGGCAGGCCGTGGGTCTCCGCCGACTCGACCACGGCGCGCGGCAGCTCGCGGATGAACCTGCGGCCCAGCTCGACGATCAGGCCGGACGCGCCGACGGCGGCCAGGTCGGCGATGTAGTCGGCCAGTTTGTCGGGCTCGTCCGGGAGCGCGACGCCGGTGGTGAGGATGAGCTCGCCGCCGCGGAGCAGGTGGGCGATGTCGCTGACCTCGCCGACGTGCACCCAGCGCACGCGCGTGTCCAGCCGGTCGGCACCCGCGACCACGCGCGGGTTGCCTCGGCGGACGGCGTCCAGTGCGAGGACGTCGGCCAGGGTCGGTAGCATATGTCCGAGCCTAGCCGATCACCATGTAAGACCGACCGCTCACTACCTGACACAATGTCGGACTCCGGATGGCGTCGTCCGGCGACGCGCGGGATGCCGTTCAGGACTGGCGAAGGCGGGCCTCCAGGCCGTCCAGCACGGCGATCAGGCCGAAATCGAAACACACATGCCTGGCACTGTTGATGTCGATCTTCTCGAAGTCCTGGTAGCGGGCCAGCAGCGCGGGGTAGTCGGCGGCGGCGACCTCCATCTGGGGCCGCATCGCCTTCATCCACTCCTCGGCGTCCGCGCTCGACCGGCCGACGGTGTTCAGCCAGCTGACCTCCGGGATGGTGGCGCCGAGGGTGTAGGAGATCATGGCGGACGCGGCGTAGTCGAGGGTCATGCCGGTGAAGCCGGCGAGCTCGAAGGCGTTCGTCAGCGTCGCGCTGACGGCCATGGCGTTCGGCCCGAGGCTCGGCATGGTTCCGATGAGCGCGACCGACCAGGGGTGTTCGAGGATCGCGTTGCGCAAGCCGTAGGCGAACGCCGCGGCCGAGTCGCGCCAGCCGGCGACGGCGGGGTCGGGGACGCGCGCCTGGGCGTAGACCTCGTCGAGCACGAGCTCGAGGAGCTCTTCCTTGTTGGCGACGTACCAGTAGATGCTGGTGGCCCCGGAGCCGAGCCTGGCCCCGAGCTTGCGCATGCTGAGGGCTTCCATGCCTTCGGTGTCGAGGAGCTCCATCGCCGCCCGGACGATCTGGCCGCGGCTCAGCGACGGCTGCTCCCGAGGGGGCTTGGCGGGTGCTTCGCGAGCCCAGACCGAGGTGAACCGCGTCTTGCTCGGCAAGGGGTGACTCTCCTTCGTCTTCCTCAAGGATAATCCACTCGCACGGTGTACGAGCTTTATCGTACGCTGTGCGAATGAGGTCGAACGCTGTACGAGAAGAGCACGGGGACACGCCGGAGACGAACCCCCGGCGCTGGTGGATCCTCGGCGTGCTGTGCCTGAGCCTGCTGGTGCTCGTCGTGGACAACACGGTGCTGAACCTCGCGATCCCCTCGCTCATCCGCGACCTGGGCGCGAGCCCGGCGGACATCCAGTGGATCATCGACGCCTACATCCTGGTCTTCGCCGGCCTGCTGCTGACCGCGGGAAGCCTGTCCGATCGGTACGGCCGGCGCCGCTTCCTGATCATCGGGCTCCTCATGTTCGGCGGGGCCTCGGTGGTGGCGATGCTGGCCCAGGAGCCGTGGCAGCTGATCGGCGCACGCGCGCTCATGGGCGTGGGCGGGGCGTTCCTGATGCCGAGCACCCTGTCGATCCTGATCACGGTCTTCGACGACTCGGAACGCCGCAAGGCCTTCGCCGCCTGGAGCGCGGTGGCCATGGTGGGAGTGATCGCCGGGCCGACCTTGGGCGGATTCCTGCTGGAGCACTACTGGTGGGGTTCGGTGTTCCTGCTGAACGTGCCCATCGCCGCCGTCGCCATCCTCGCCGCCGTCCTGCTGATGCCCGAGTCCCGCGCGCCTGCCCGTCCCACAGACCCCCTCGGCGCGCTGCTGTCCACGGTGGGGATGACCGCGCTGGTCTACATGGTCATCGACGCGCCCCGCGAGGGCTGGACCTCGACCCGCGCGCTGGTGGCGATCGCCGTGGCCGTGGTGGCGCTCGGGAGCTTCGTGCTCTGGGAGCGGCGGACCGACCACCCGATGCTGCCGCTCTCACTGTTCCGCGACCGGAACTTCAGCGGTTCGTCGTTCTCCATCGTGCTGATGTCGTTCGGCACCGGGGCCCTGCTGCTGATGCTCACCCAGTACCTCCAGTTCGTGCTGGCGTACGGGCCGATGAAGGCGGGCCTCGCGCTGCTGCCGTAGCCCCGGCCATGGCGAGGGACTCGATCGGCGCCGCGCTGCGGCTGAAGGACCCGGGGCTCGCACGGACGGCCAGGGAGGCGTTCGTCGCGGCGATGTCGTTCGGCTCCTGGGTCGGCGTCGCGTTCGCCGTCGCCTCCGCCGCGCTCGCCTTCACGGTCCTGCGCCCTCGTACGGTTCCCGCGCCCGAGCCGGAGCGCGAACCCGTCGCCTGAGCGAAAGCGGAACTCAGGCGCCCGCGGGCGGCACGCCGTACGCCGCTCGCGGGCGCTGTGATATGTCCGGACATCACGTCCAGCTGACTTCAGGACGTTAAAAGCTTGAGGGTGGCAGCATGTAAGGTGAATTCGCAGTACGCCGACACCTTGGAGGTGGGAGCGATGCCGATAAATCGACATAATCGGACTATGTCGGACCTTCTTCCGCGCCACCGTGCGGTCATGCCCAACTGGTTGTCCCTCTATTACGACGAGCCGATCGAGATCGTACGGGGGAAGGGCAACCGCGTCGTCGACGCCGAGGGGCGCACCTACCTCGACTTCTTCGCCGGCATCCTCACCAACATGATCGGGTACGACGTGCCCGAGGTCCGTGAGGCGGTCGAGCGCCAGCTCGCCACCGGGGTCGTGCACACCAGCACCGTCTACCTGCTGCGCGCGCAGGTCGAGCTGGCCGAGAAGATCGCCCGGCTGTCGGGCATCCAGGACGCGAAGGTCTTCTTCACCAACTCCGGCACCGAGGCCAACGAGACGGCCCTGCTGCTCGCGACGTACGCCCGCAAGTCCGACCAGGTGCTCGCCATGCGGCAGAGCTACCACGGCAGGAGCTTCGGCGCGCTGTCGGTCACGAGCAACCGCGGCTGGAAGAACAACTCGCTGTCGCCGCTCAACGTGCACTTCCTGCACGGCGCCGACCGGCACCTCCCGCAGTTCAGCGGGCTGTCCGACGCCGACTACATCAAGGTCTGCGTCGAGGACCTGCGCCACGTGCTCGCCACCGCGGTGTCCAACGACGTCGCCGCGCTGATCGCCGAGCCGATCCAGGGCGTCGGCGGCTTCACCATGGCCCCCGACGGGTTGTTCGGCGCGTACAAGGAGGTCCTCGACGAGGAGGGCATCCTGTTCATCTCCGACGAGGTGCAGACCGGGTGGGGCCGCACCGGCTCGGCGTTCTTCGGCATCCAGAACCATGGGATGACGCCGGACATGATGACCTTCGCCAAGGGCCTCGGCAACGGGTTCGCGGTCGGGGGCGTGGTGGCCCGCGGCGACCTGATGGACGCCCCGCACGCCATCGGCCTCGCCACCTTCGGCGGCAACCCGATCTCCATGGCCGCCGCCAACGCGACCCTCGACTACGTGCTCGACCACGACCTCCAGGCGCGTGCCGCCGTCACCGGCGCGATCCTCATCGACGGCCTGCGCGAGGCGCGGGTCCGGCTGCCGATCCTGGGCGACGTCCGGGGCAAGGGCCTCATGTTCGCCATTGAGCTGGTCGACCCCGCCACCGGCGCCCCCGCGCCCGCGCTGGCCGCCCGGTTCATGGAGGAGACCAAGAAGCTCGGGCTGCTGGCCGGCAAGGGCGGGCTCTACGGCAACGCGCTCCGCATGGCCCCCCCGCTGACGCTCACCGACGACGAGGCGCGCGAGGGCCTGGGCATCATCCTCACGGCACTTCAGACCATCAACGAGGAGAACACGAAGTGAAGCGGGTCACGCACTGGATCGGCGGCGCGGAGGCGGAGGGGAGTTCGGGCCGGCAGGCGGAGATCTTCAACCCGGCCACCGGTGAGGTCGCCGGCCACGTCGACCTGGCCGGTCCGAAGGACGTCGACGCGGCGGTGGCCGCCGCCACGGCCGCGTTCCCCGGGTGGCGCGACGCCTCGCTGGTGAAGCGGGCTCAGGTGCTGTTCCGGTTCCGCGAGCTCATGTACGGCCACCGCGACGAGTTGGCCGCGCTGATCAGCGCCGAGCACGGCAAGGTGCACTCCGACGCGCTGGGCGAGGTGGCGCGGGGGCTGGAGGTCGTGGAGTTCGCCTGCGGCATTCCCCACCTCCTCAAGGGCGGCTTCTCGGAGAACGTCTCGACGAACGTCGACTCGTTCTCGATCAGGCAGCCGCTGGGGGTGGTCGCGGGGATCACGCCGTTCAACTTCCCGGCCATGGTGCCGATGTGGATGTATCCCGTCGCGATCGCCTGCGGCAACACTTTCGTTCTGAAGCCCTCCGAGCGCGATCCGTCGGCATCGCTGCTGATGGCGTCGCTGTGGAAGCAGGCCGGGCTGCCCGACGGCGTGTTCAACGTCGTCCAGGGCGACAAGGTCGCCGTCGACCGGTTGCTGGAGCACCCCGGCGTGCGCGCGGTCTCCTTCGTCGGCTCCACGCCGATCGCCCGGTACGTGTACGAGACGGGCACCCGGCACGGCAAGCGGGTGCAGGCGCTCGGCGGCGCGAAGAACCACATGCTCGTGCTGCCCGATGCCGATCTCGACCTGGTGGCCGACGCCGCGGTGAACGCGGGCTTCGGCTCGGCGGGCGAGCGGTGCATGGCGATCTCGGTCGTGCTGGCGGTCGACCCGGTCGGTGACGAGTTGGTGGACAAGATCGTCCAGCGCGTGAGCACGCTCACCATCGGCCCGGGTGACGACCCCGAGTCCCAGATGGGCCCGCTGGTCACGCGGGTGCACCGCGACAAGGTGGCCTCCTACCTCGACACCGCGCTCGCGGAGGGCGCCAAGCTGGTCGTGGACGGGCGCGAGACCCCGGTGAAGGGCGGCACGACCGCCGCCGACACCGCGGGGTTCTGGCTCGGGCCCACGGTGATCGACCAGGTCACGCCGGGTTCGGCCGTTCATCGCGACGAGATCTTCGGCCCGGTGCTCTCGGTGGTCAGGGTCTCCTCCTACGAGGAGGGCCTGCGCATCATCAACGATGTGGAGTACGGCAACGGCACCGCCATCTTCACCAACGACGGGGGCGCCGCCCGACGCTTTCAGAACGAGGTGGAGGTCGGCATGGTGGGCATAAACGTGCCGATTCCCGTGCCCATGGCCTTTTACAGCTTCGGCGGCTGGAAATCTTCGCTGTTCGGTGACACACACGTCCACGGCACCGAGGGCGTTCATTTCTACACACGCGGCAAGGTGGTCACCTCGCGCTGGCTCGACCCGAGCCACGGCGGCGTGAACCTCGGATTCCCCACCAACAAGTAGCCCGCCCACCCCGATCTGGAGCGACCCCGTCCGAGAGCCCGTTCTCGGACGGGGTCGTTCGCGTGTCGATGGCCCGCTTCCGCGCCCGTACGTCCTGAGCCGCCGCCGCGCCTCCCCCCGGCTCTGTGTCCGGCGAGTCGGCAACCGATTTATCCGATTAATTGTGGTGAATGTCTTCAGCTGTATTGATAATGGTTTATCGGCCATCATTTTTGGGGCGCCTGGCAAAGAACTCCACGACGCCGGGCAGGCATGATGATTAGATGGGGAAAAGGTCTGTCCAGACCTCCCCGGCCTGTCAAAGAGTTTCTTCGTGGCGTGACTTCAGCAGAGGCCGGGGGAGAGAATGAAGAGTGGCTACTTTTATGAAACGGACTCTGGCGGGCAGCGTGCTCGCGGGTGCCGTTCTCGTTTACTCTCCTGCTCCGGCAGGTGCTGAGGCAAGAACTGCCTGGCCGGGCGACCGGGCAGTTACCGATAACGCGATGGGCGGCGCGACTTCTGGAACGCCGACTAATGTACTTAATTTCACCCCAAGGCAATCAAAGGCGCTCGATTACTGTACGCCGATCTTGTGCCCGATTCCGCCGGGCACGACCATTCAATCCGTTGCCTGGCCCCAATCTGTCCCAGTCGCGCCCAACACCATCCCGCTGTGCAGATTCTTCGGCCTGCCGCAATCGCTCTGCAAGGTCCCGCCGGCGCCCGCGGGCCCGCCCGGTCCGGCAGGTCCTGCGGGACCGGCGGGTCCTCCCGGGGTCGACGGTGCTCCCGGCCCGGCGGGCCCGGCGGGTCCCGCTGGTCCGCAGGGTCTCCCCGGAGTCGACGGTGCTCCCGGCCCGGCAGGTCCGGCAGGCCCCCCGGGTCCGCAGGGGCTTCCTGGCGTCGATGGCGCTCCCGGTGCTCCGGGCGTCGACGGTGCTCCCGGTCCGGCAGGTCCGGTAGGTCCCGCAGGCGCGGTTGGTCCGGTTGGCCTGCAGGGCCCGCCCGGGATCGACGGTGCTCCCGGCCCCATGGGCCCGCAGGGTCCGCCCGGAGTCGACGGCGCTCCGGGCGCTCCTGGCGCTCCGGGGATCGATGGCGCTCCTGGTCCGGCCGGCCCGCAG
>NZ_JBFBIK010000167.1:0-11682 GCF_040685555.1 Sphaerisporangium sp. NPDC088356 | reverse complement strand
GCCCGCTCGGCGAGCGGGCGGGGGCGACGGCGTTCAGCGTGCCGGGGCGCGCGTACCGCTTCGCGTGGAGGCCGGCGGGACCGCCATGGGCACGGTCCTGAAAAGTCACTCCTCCAGCGCGGTGAGCATGCCATGAAGGTGGGCGGCGGCGGTCTCGATGTCCTCACGTTCGTACTGCGCGGCCCGGACCTCGGCCGACAGGACGGCGCACTTGTGCAGCTTGTCGAAGTCGCCGTAGGGGAACCTGAACCGCGTCTTGGTGTTCTCCCCGTGCTCGTCGTCGATGCCGAGGAACCACAAGGAGTACTCGCCGAACCCGTGCTCGGCGATGAACTGGTTCTCCTGCTCGGGCGAGGGCCGGTGCACGTCCCAGTCGGCCCGCTGGTCAAAGACGATCCGCCTGTCCTTGACCAGCTTCCTGGCATGCTCGTACGCCTTCAGGTTCAGACTCATCGCCATGGCCGTCGCGCCCCCTGGTCCAACGTCTTCGCCGAGCCGCGTACGCGTGCCGCCTGCGGCCCCTGCGGATCTCTACCCGGCCAGAGCGTCGAATCCATGCCTGAGCTGCTGTTTTTCCTGCCCGTCAGAGCAGGGAGTCGACCGCCACGGCGAGGAAGAGCAGGGCCAGGTAGGCGTTGGACCAGTGGAAGAAGCGCATGGGACGCAGGGCGACGCCCGTCTTGCCGGCGTTGAGGCGGCCCAGCAGGCGGTAGACCTCCCACAGGCACATGACCCCGAGGGCGGCGGCCACGATCGCGTAGAACGGCGTGGTGCCGGCGACCGGCCAGAGCAGCAGGGAGCAGATCACGGTCGCCCAGGTGTAGGCGATGCTCTCCTGGACGACCCGGCGCTCGCCGGCGACCACCGGCAGCATCGGGACCTTGGCGGCGGCGTAGTCCTCGCGGTAGCGCATGGCGAGGGTCCAGGTGTGCGGGGGCGTCCAGAAGAAGACCACCCCGAACAGGACCAGGGGCGCCCAGTCGACGCGTCCGGTGATGCCCGCCCAGCCGATGAGCACCGGCATGCAGCCGGCGATGCCGCCCCAGACGACGTTCTGCGAGGTGCGGCGCTTCAGCAGCATCGAGTAGACGAAGACGTAGAACAGGATCGCGGCCAGTGACAGGCCCGCGGCCACCCAGTTCACGGTGAGGCCGAGCCCGAGGGTCGACAGGAGCCCGAGCACGATCCCGAAGATCAGCGCGTTCCTCGGCGATACCTCGGCCATGGCGAGCGGGCGGCGGCGGGTGCGCCGCATGGTGGCGTCGATGTCCCGGTCGATGTAGCAGTTGAGTGCGTTGGCGCTGCCCGCCGACAGTGTGCCGAAGACCAGCGTGGCGACCGCCGTCCACAGAGGCGGCAGGCCGCGCGCGGCGAGGAACATGACCGGGAGGGTCGTGATCAGGAGCAGTTCGATGATCCGCGGCTTGGTGAGCGCGACGTACGCCCGCACGGTCGCGAGCGGTGATCGGCGCTCGCCTGCGAGCGGGACCGTCGGTTGCTTGGTCGTCAGCACCGTCAAGGCGCTTCCAGCGGGTGCGGGGTCAACGCGTAACCTCTGATTAGAGCGGATCCGTGAATGCGGGCATGAGCCAACGCTGAGGACTCACTGTAGTGCGGGGGGTCGCCGGTCCCGGCATCGGGGGCGAATGCCGCGTGAGCGGGTGCCCCGGATCGAGTGTCGATCAGCCCTGGTGAACGGCTCATCCGGGACCCTGTGAGGTGGGTCGTGGTCTGTGGTGTGGATCGCGTTCCAGACGGCTTGCGGGGGGCAGGGTTCTAACGACGCGGGCGCCACTGTCCCCGGTCACCTGTTAGACGCACTCTGCATCTACGGTGAGGGGATCGACCCGTTAAGGTCCGGTGTGGGGAGCAATACCAGACCGGACGAGCGGGCGAGCCGAGCCGGCGCCATTAACCAATAGGAGATCGAGCAGTTGAGCAGCGAACTGGTGCCAGACCTTGAGTGGAGCGACCTCGATCGGCGCACGGTCGACGTCATACGCGCCCTCGCCATGGACGCGGTGGAGAAGGCGGGCTCGGGCCACCCCGGCACCGCGATGAGCCTGGCGCCCGCCGCGTACCTGCTGTTCCAGCGGGTCCTGCGACATGACCCCTCCGATCCGACCTGGACCGGCCGTGACCGTTTCGTCCTGTCGGCCGGGCACTCCAGCCTCACCCTCTATATCCAGCTCTACCTGTCCGGGTACGGCCTGACCCTGCACGACCTCGAGTCGCTGCGCCAGTGGGGCAGCCTCACCCCCGGCCACCCCGAGCACGGCCACACGATCGGCGTCGAGACGACCACCGGCCCGCTCGGCCAGGGCCTCGGCAACGCGGTCGGCATGGCCATGGCCCAGCGCCGCGAGCGGGGCCTGTTCGACCCCGACGCCGAGCAGGGCGCCAGCCCGTTCGACCACCAGATCTGGGCCATCGTCTCCGACGGCGACATCGAAGAGGGCGTCAGCCACGAGGTGAGCGCGATCGCGGGCCACCAGAAGCTCGGCAACCTCAACGTCATCTACGACTCCAACCACATCTCCATCGAGGACGACACCGCCATCGCGCTGTCGGAGGACGTCGCCAAGCGGTACGAGGCGTACGGCTGGCACGTGATCAGCGTCGACTGGACCGAGACCGGCGAGTACGTCGAGAACGTCGAGAAGCTGTACGAGGCCTACCGCGCCGCCGTCGAGGAAACGGAGCGGCCCACGCTGATCAAGCTGCGCACGATCATCGGCTGGCCCGCGCCGAACAAGCAGAACACCGGCAAGATCCACGGCTCCGCGCTGGGCGCCGACGAGGTGGCCGCCACCAAGAAGGTCCTCGGCCTCGACCCGACCAAGAGCTTCGACGTGCCCGAGGAGATCCTCCAGCACGCCCGCGAGGTGGTGGAGCGCGGACGCGCCCTGCACGCCGAGTGGAACGAGCGGTTCGAGGAGTGGCGCGCCGCCAACCCCGACCGGGTGGCCCTGTTCGACCGCATGAGCGCGCGCAAGCTCCCGGCCGGCTGGGACGAGGCGCTGCCGACCTTCGAGCCCGGCAAGTCGATCGCCACCCGCAAGGCCTCGGGCGAGGTGCTGAACGCGCTGGCCCCGGTGCTGCCCGAGCTGTGGGGCGGCTCGGCCGACCTCGCCGAGTCGAACAACACCACGATGGAGGGCGAGCCGTCCTTCATCCCCGAGGAGCACCAGACCAAGAACTTCCCCGGGAACCGGTACGGCCGCACGCTGCACTTCGGCATCCGCGAGCACGGCATGGGCTCGATCCTGAACGGCATCGCCCTGCACGACGGCACCCGCCCGTACGGCGGCACGTTCCTGGTGTTCAGCGACTACATGCGCCCCGCCGTCCGTCTCGCGGCCCTGATGGGCCTGCCGGTGACCTACGTGTGGACGCACGACTCCATCGGCCTCGGCGAGGACGGCCCGACGCACCAGCCGGTCGAGCACCTGTGGGCGCTCCGCGCGATCCCCGGCCTCGACGTCGTGCGCCCCGCCGACGCCAACGAGACCTCGGCCGCGTGGAAGACCGTCCTGGAGCACACCGACCGCCCGGCGGCGCTCGCGCTGACCCGGCAGAACCTCCCGGTGTACGAGGGCACGGCCGACTTCGACAAGGTCGCCAAGGGCGGCTACATCCTGGAGGAGGCCTCCAACGGCCAGCCCGCGGTGATCCTCATCGGCACCGGCAGCGAGGTCGAGCTCGCCGTCGGCGCCCGCAAGCTGCTGGAGGACGAGGGCATCCCGGCCCGTGTGGTCTCCATGCCGTGTGTCGAGTGGTTCAACGCCCAGGACGACGCCTACAAGCAGATGATCCTTCCTCCGGCGGTCCGCGCCCGCGTGGCGGTGGAAGCGGGAATCGCCCTGGGCTGGCTGCAGTTCGTAGGTGAGGAGGGCGAGGTCGTGAGCCTTGAGCACTTCGGCGCCTCGGCGCCGTACAAGACGCTGTACGAGCAGTTCGGCCTGACCGCCGAGCGTGTGGCCGCCGCGGCCAAGGGCAGCCTCGCGAAGACCGGAGCCGACAAGGGTCAGACGACCGGAAACTAGGGGACCTTAGTCATGAGCGAAAACCTGAAGCGCCTGACCGACCAGGGCGTGTCGATCTGGCTGGACGACATCAGCCGCGAGCGCCTGCGCACCGGCAACCTCGAATCCCTGATCCGCGACAAGTACGTCGTGGGCGTCACCTCCAACCCCACGATCTTCGCCTCCGCCATGAGCAAGGGCGACGCCTACGACGCGCAGCTGCGCGACCTGTCGGCGCGCGGCGTGGACGTCGGCGAGGCGGTCAGGGCGATCACGACCTTCGACATCCGCTGGGCCGCCGACGTGCTGCGCCCGGTCTTCGACGCCACCGGCGGCGTCGACGGCCGGGTGTCCATCGAGGTGGACCCGCGCCTGGCCAACGACAGCGCCGAGAAGACCGTCGCCGAGGCCAGGGCGCTGTGGTGGCTGGTCGACCGGCCGAACGTCTTCATCAAGATCCCGGCGACCCTCGACGGGCTGCCCGCGATCACGCAGGCGCTCTCCGAGGGCATCAGCGTCAACGTCACGCTGATCTTCTCGCTGGAGCGCTACCGCGCGGTCATGGACGCCTGGCTTTCGGGCCTGGAGCGCGCGCAGGCGAACGGCCTCGACCTGTCCAAGATCGAGTCCGTGGCGTCGTTCTTCGTCAGCCGCTTCGACACCGAGATCGACAAGCGGCTCGACAAGATCGGCACCCCTGAGGCGCTGGAGCTCAAGGGCAAGGCCGCGATCGCCAACGCCCGCCTCGCGTTCGCCGCGTACGAAGAGGTCATGAACACCCCGCGCTGGCAGGCACTCAAGGACGCCGGTGCCCGCACCCAGCGCCCGCTGTGGGCCTCCACCGGGGTCAAGAACCCCGACTACCCCGACACGATGTACGTCGACCAGCTCGTCACCGCGGGCACGGTCAACACCATGCCGGAGAAGACCCTCGACGCCGTCGCCGACCATGGCAACATCAACGGCGACACCGTCCGTCCCTACTACGAGCAGGCGTGGAACACCATGGCCGCGCTCAAGCAGGTCGGCATCGACTACGACGACGTGGTCAAGGCGCTGGAGGAGGAAGGCGTGGAGAAGTTCGTCACCTCGTGGAACGAGCTGCTCGCGACCCTTGAGACCGAGCTGAAGAAGGCCGGCTGAACGTCGGCGGACGTCGATTCCCAGGTAATCCGGCCGGGCGCCCAGGCGGCCCGGCCGGGCACTCACACAGGTCGGCCGATCCGGGCTCGCGCGATGCCCGGCACGGAGGCGCCTGCCCGCCCGCCCTCGCGAGGAGAAAACTCTAAGGATGGATATGTCCGTAACGTTCGGTGACGAGGCCGTAGCCGCGGAAGCCTCCGAGGCCGTACGGAAACTCGTCGAGGAGGGCGTTCCTCAGGCGCTGTCCAACGGCGACCCCACCCTGTGGGGACCCGAGGCCGAGGCCGAGGCGAGATTGCGGCTCGGCTGGCTGAACCTCCCCACCACCTCGCGGGAGCTGCTGCCCGAGATCGCCAAGCTGGTCGAGCGCGCCCGCGCGGAGAACCTCGAGCATGTCGTGCTCGCGGGGATGGGCGGGTCCTCGCTGGCCCCCGAGGTCATCTGCGCCACCTTCGACGTGCCGCTGACCGTCCTCGACACCACCGACCCCGGCCAGGTGCGGCGGGCGCTCGCCGACCGGCTCGACCAGACCATCCTGGTGGTGTCCAGCAAGAGCGGCTCGACCAGCGAGACCGACAGCCACCGGCGCATCTACGAGCAGGCGTTCCGCGACGCCGGCATCGACCCCGCCGACCGCATCGTCGTGGTGACCGACCCTGGCTCGCCGCTGGAGCAGATCGCGATCGAGTCCGGATACACCGTCATCCTGGCCGACCCGACCGTCGGAGGCCGCTACAGCGCGCTCACCGCGTTCGGCCTGGTGCCGAGCGCGCTGGCCGGGGCCGACATCGCCCGCCTGCTCGACCAGGCGGCGGAGGTGCGCCCCCGGCTCGGCGAGAACGAGGACAACCCCGGCCTGGAGCTGGGCGCGGGGCTCGGCGCCGCCGCCCTCGCCGGGCGCGACAAGCTCGTGCTGGACGACAGCCTCTCGCAGATCAACGGGCTGCCCGACTGGATCGAGCAGCTGGTCGCCGAGTCCACCGGCAAGCAGGGCAAGGGCATCCTGCCCGTCGTCGGCACCGACCCGACCGACGCCGAGGACGAGATCGTCGCGGGCATCGACACCGAGGCCGCCATCCAGGTCGACGGGCCGCTGGGCGCGCAGTTCCTGGTGTGGGAGTACGCCACGGCGATCGCCGGGCGGCTGCTCGGCATCAACCCCTTCGACCAGCCGAACGTGGCCGAGTCGAAGGAGAACACCGCCCGCATCCTGCGGGAGGCCGGCGACGGCCCGCTGCCGACGGGCACCCCGACTCTGGTCGACGGCCCGGTGGAGGTCTACGGCGACCTGCCCGAGCACGTCAAGGATCTCTCCGGCGTACTGACCACGCTGCTGGAGGACATCCCCGACCGCGGCTACCTCGCGATTCTTGCCTTCCTTGACCGCGAGGCCGCGTTCGATGTCCCTGTACCGCCGGACGCCTCGTTCGAGACGATCACCGACATCTGGGCCGCGCACGACCCGGCCAGCCTCCAGGTGCTGCTGTCGATCAGGACCGACCGGCCGATCACCTTCGGGTGGGGGCCCCGCTACCTGCACTCGACCGGGCAGTACCACAAGGGCGGCCCGCAGAACGGTGTGTTCCTGCAGATCACGGGCGCGGTGGAGAACGATCTCGAGGTGCCCGGCAAGCCGTACACCCTCGGAAGGCTGGAACTCGCCCAGGCGCTCGGCGACCTGGACGCCCTGAGCAAGCGCGGGCGGCCCACCGTACGCCTGCACCTGACCGATCGCGAAGCCGGTGTCAGGCACCTGCTCTCCGCCGCACGGGAGGTTTGATGAACGACAGCGAGCAGCCAGGCTCGGCCGGAGAGAGCGGGCCGGCGACACCCACCGATATGGCCGGGTCGCCGGTCCAGGCCGGCGACGTGCCCGCGCCGTCGGCCCACGAGGTCGAGCTCGCGGTCCACACGGGAGGCCAGCCGGAGAAGGTCTCGCCCGACGACTCGCTCGCCGCCGCCCAGGCGGTCGCGAGCACCGCGACCACGATGGAAGTGATGGAGGCGAATCCGCTGCGCGACCCCCGCGACAAGCGGCTGCCGCGAGTGGCCGGCCCGTGCGTGCTGGTCATCTTCGGCGTGACCGGCGACCTGGCCAGGCGCAAGCTCCTGCCCGCGATCTACGATCTGGGCAACCGCGGGCTGCTGCCCCCCGGCTTCTCGCTGGTCGGGTTCGCCAGGCGCGACTGGGCGCACCAGGACTTCGCGAAGATCACCCACGACGCCGTCAAGGAGCACGCCCGCACTCCCTTCCGGGAGGAGGTCTGGAAGCAGATCTGCGAGGGGCTCCACTTCGTCCCCGGCTCCTTCGACGACGACGGCGCCTTCGACGCGCTGGTCATGGCGCTCAAGGAGATCGACGAGACCCGCGGCACCGGCGGCAACTACGCCTTCTACCTCTCGACGCCGCCGAATGCCTTCCCGGTCATCGTCGAGCAGCTCAAGCGCACCGGTCTCACCAAGCCCCCCAAGGGCTCGTGGCGACGGGTGGTGATCGAGAAGCCGTTCGGGCACGACCTCAAGAGCGCCCGCGAGCTCAACCGCATCGTCGACTCGGCCTTCAAGCCCGACTCGGTGTTCCGCATCGACCACTACCTGGGCAAGGAGACCGTCCAGAACATCCTGGCGCTGCGGTTCGCCAACACGCTGTTCGAGCCGATCTGGAACCGCGGCTACGTCGACCACGTGCAGATCACCATGGCCGAGGACATCGGCGTCGGCGGCCGGGCCGGTTACTACGACGGCATCGGCGCGGCCAGGGACGTCATCCAGAACCACCTGCTCCAGCTCCTGGCGCTCGTCGCGATGGAGGACCCCACGGCCTTCGGCGCCGCGGCGCTGCGCAGGGAGAAGGAGAAGGTCCTGGAGGCCCTCACCCTTCCTGAGGACCTCGGCCTCGCCACCGCCCGCGGCCAGTACACCGCGGGCTGGCAGGGCGGTGTGCCGGTCAAGGGCTTCCTGGAGGAGGAGGGCGTCCCGCCGGACTCCAAGACAGAGACCTACGCCGCCATCAAGCTGGAGATCGCCAACCGCCGCTGGGCGGGCGTGCCGTTCTACCTGCGCACCGGCAAGCGGCTCGGGCGGCGGATGACCGAGGTCGCCGTGGTGTTCCAGCGAGCGCCGCACCTGCCGTTCAGCAAGACCGACACCGAGATCCTCGGCCAGAACGCGCTGGTCATCCGCATCCAGCCGGACGAGGGCATCACGGTGCGCTTCGGCTCCAAGGTGCCGGGCACGGCCATGGAGGTCCGGGACGTCAACATGGACTTCGCCTACGGCGAGGCGTTCCTGGAGTCGTCCCCCGAGGCCTACGAGCGGCTGCTGCTGGACGTGCTCATCGGCGATCCCCCGCTGTTCCCGCACCAGCGCGAGGTCGAGCTCTCCTGGATGGTCATCGACCCGATCGAGGAGTTCTGGGCCAAGAGCGACGAGCGGCCAGAGGGGTACCCCGCCGGCACCGGCGGCCCGAAGTCGGCCGACGAGCTGATGGCCCGCGACGGCCGCACCTGGAGGATGTTGTGACCAGTTTTCTCATGGGGTCGACCACGGCCTCCGACATCTCCTCGCAGCTCACGCGGCTGAGACACCAGGTGGGCGCGCCGGCGGTCGGCATGGTGCTGACCCTGGTGGTGGTGTGCGACGAGAGCCACCAGTACGACGCGGTGCGCGCCGCTTCCGAGGCCTCCCGCGAGCACCCCTCGCGCATCCTCGCGGTCATCCCCAGGGAGCGCGACGAGGCGACGCGGCTGGACGCCGAGATCCGTGTCGGCGAGCTGACGACCGGCGAGGTCGTCCTGCTCCGCCTGTACGGCGAGCTGAGGGAGCACGCCGACTCGGTGCTCTCACCGCTGCTGCTGCCCGACATCCCGGTGGTGGTGTGGTGGCCGGGCGACGCTCCCGAGGCGCCGGCGAAGGACCCTGTGGGGGCCTTCGGCCAGCGCCGCGTCACCGACGCGCGCTCGGCCCGCGACTCGGTGGCAGCGATCAAGAGCCGCATCGGCGGCTACACGCCGGGCGACACCGACCTCTCCTGGACCAGGATCACCCCGTGGCGCAGCCTTCTCGCCGCGGCGTTCGACCAGCCGGTCGGGAAGATCCTGGACGGGTACGTCGAGGCCGAGCCCGACCACCCCAGCGCCGCCCTGCTCGCCGTGTGGCTCTCGCAGAAGCTCGAAGCCCCGATCAAGGTGACCGAGTCCAGCGGCCCGGGCCTGACCAAGGTGCGCCTGCGCCTGGACGACGGCGAGGTGATGGTTGAGCGGCACGACTCCCGCACCGCCACCCTCGTACGGCCGGGGCAGCCCGACCGGCAGGTCGCCCTGGCCCGCCGGCCCACCTCCGACCTGCTGGCCGAGGAGCTGCGGCGTCTCGACCCCGACGAGGTGTACGAGGAGACGATCAGAGGCGTCGCCGGCTACGACCTCTCCTGAGACCGGCATCTCGTACTGACAACACTGACAGCCTGGCCTGGTGGCCCGGCACTCCCCCACTTCCTGAGACTTCGGGACACGGGAGGGTGTCGGGCACCTCCGCGATAGAAGGACGGTTCTTCTCGTGAGTGTTCCCTCGGTTCTCGTCCACCGGGACGCCGACGTGCTGGCCAAGGCCGTCGCCGCACGCCTGATCACCGGGCTGACCGACGCCCAGGCGGCCAAGGGTTCGGCGCACCTGGTGCTGACCGGCGGCGGCATGGGCATCGCCACGCTGGCCGAGGTGGCCGCCACCCCGGCGCGCGACGCGGTCGAGTGGCCGCGCCTGGACATCTGGTGGGGTGACGAGCGCTTCCTGCCCACCGGCGACCCCGAGCGCAACGAGACCGGCGCCCGCAGCGCGCTGCTCGACCACGTCGACGTGGACCCCGACCGGGTGCATCCCATGCTCGGGCCCGACGCGGGCCTCACCGCCGAGGAGTCGGCCGACCGCTACACCGCCGAGTTGCGCAGGGCCTCGCGGCCCGAGGACCACGGGCCCGTGCCGTCCTTCGACATCCTCATGCTGGGCCTCGGTCCGGACGGCCACGTGGCGTCGCTGTTCCCGGGGATGCCCGCCCTGTACGACGAGCGCCCGGTGGTGGCCGTGCACGGGGCTCCGAAGCCGCCGCCCACCCGCATCTCGATGACGCTGCCCACGATCAGGGCGGCGCGCGAGGTGTGGGTGATCGCGGCGGGCGAGGAGAAGGCGAAGGCCGTGCACCTGGCGCTGCAGGAGTCCGGGCCGATGCAGGTGCCCGCGGCCGGGGCGCGTGGACGGCTGCGCACGCTGTTCCTGCTCGACCGCGCCGCCGCGTCCAAGATCCCTCCCGGCCTCGGCCGGCCCGCGTCCCCCTGATCGTCCGAGCCCGAAGCCCTGTTCAGCGGGGCACGGCCAGCTCGTCGATCTCGGCCAGGATGGCGCGCTTGCCGTCGCCGTCCAGGAAGGACGCCTGTACGGCGTTGCGGGCGAGCGTGGCCAGCTCCGCGGGGCCGAGGCCGAAGTTCTCGGCCACGATGCGGTACTCGCGGTCGAGGGTGGTCCCGAACATGGGCGGGTCGTCGCTGTTGAGGGTGACGAACAGGCCCTCCTCCAGCATGCGGGGCATCGGGTGGGAGGCGATGTCCGGCACCTGGCGGGTGCGGACGTTGGAGGTCGGGCACACCTCCAGCGGGATCTGGGTCTCCCCGAGGTGGGCCATGAGCTTCGGGTCGGCCACGCAGCTGGTGCCGTGGCCGATGCGCTCGGCGCCGAGCCCCTCGATGACCTCCCAGATGGTCTCCGGGCCGGTCATCTCGCCGCCGTGCGGCACGCTGTGCAGGCCGGCCGCCACGGCCGCCCGGAACGCGTCCCTGAAGGCGTCACGGTACGGGGGGCGCTCCTGCTCTATCCCGGCGAGCCCGAAGCCGACCAGGGCCTCGGGCGGCTCGGTCAACGCGTGGTCGAGCGTCCCCCGCGTGCCCTCCAGCCCGTACTCGCCGGGGATGTCGAAGATGTAGCCGACCCGCACGCCGAACCCCGACGCCTCCCGCGCCGCCACGTCCAGCGCCTCGGTGATGGCGCGCATGGACATGCCCACCCGCTGGTGGGAGTACGGCGTGACCGTCAGCTCGACGTACCTGACGTTCTGGGCGGCCAGGTCGCGCGCGGCGCCGGTGACGAGAATGGCGACGTCCTCCGGCTCCCGGACGAGGCCGTTGACGCCCTCGTAGATCTCGGCGAAGTGGGGGAAGTCCCGGAACTCGTAGAAGGCGCGCAGCTCTTCCTCGCCGGTGGGGACCGGGCTCTCCGGATACCGCCGGCTGAGTTCCAGGACCGTGGGCACCGACGCGGCTCCGACCAGGTGGACGTGGAGTTCGACCTTGGGCAGGGCCGCGATGAACGCTTCGACGGATGCGGTGCTTTCTGTCATACCGCTCGACTTTAAGCAGCCCCACGATCCCGACGAAAGTGATTTACCTAGCTTTACCAACAGGTACAGCGTGAAGCCCCCGTCCTTCAGGGCGGGGATGAAGCGCGGAAGCGGCTCGAACGTTTGTGCGTA
>NZ_JBFBIK010000166.1:0-11950 GCF_040685555.1 Sphaerisporangium sp. NPDC088356 | reverse complement strand
TGGCCGTCGGGCTGGGCGACGGCGTCCGCGTGGCCGGCCGCCGGGACGGGGACGGGGACGGGGACGGGGACCGGCTGATCCGCGCTCTCACCGTGGGCTTCACGGTGCGGCTCGGAGAGGAGGAGGGCGAGAGTTCGCCGGCCGTCGCGTCCACGGACGGCCCGATATCCGACGGCCCTCCGGTGGCGGCGTCGACCTCGGGGGGCGGCCCTCCGGTGGCCGCCCGCTGGGCGGAGGAGCCGGAGGAGGTCACGGACTGGGCCAGCACGACGGTGCCCGCGGTCAGGATCGCGGCGGCGACCGCGGCGATGATCGACAGCGCGAACGTCCGCTCGCCGAACGACTTGCGCCGCGCCGCGCCCCGCCTCGGGCCCTCAGCGTTGCGGGGGCTCAGCCGGGTCTCCTGCCGCGCCGGGGGGATGGGACGGCCCATCAGGTGGGAGACCATCGCCTCGGCCGTGGGGCGGCGGGCGGGGTCTTTCGACAGGCAAGCGGCGACGAGGTCGCGCAGCGCGGGGTCCAGGGCCGTGAGGTCGGGCTGCTCGTTGAGGATGCGGTTGATGACCGCCGGGATCGAGTCGGAGCCGAAGGCCGGCCGCCCGGTGGCGGCGAAGACCATCGTGACGCCCCACGCGAAGACGTCGACCGCCGGGGTCACCGCCACGCCGCCGAGCTGCTCGGGCGCCAGGTACGACGGGGTGCCGAGGGTGTCGCCCGTGGCGGTCGCGCCCGGGGTGTCCAGCGCCCTGGCGATGCCGAAGTCGATGACGACCGGGCCCTCGGGGCCCATCAGCACGTTGGCGGGCTTGAAGTCGCGGTGCAGGATGCCCGCCCCGTGGATCGCGGCGAGCGCGGTGGCCGTGCTGATCGCGAGGCGGTCGAGCGCGGCGCCGCGACGCGGTCCCTCCCGGTCCACGAGCTGGCGCAGGGACGGGCCGGGGACGTACTCGCTCACGATGTAGGGCTGGTTGCCGGCGAGGTCGGCGTGCAGGACCGAGGCGGTGCAGAACCTCGCGACCCTCTGCGCGACCGACACCTCGCGAAGGAACCGGGCGCGGGCGTCGGCGTCGGCGGAGAGCCGGGCGTGCAGCAGCTTGATCGCCACCATCTCACCCGCCGCCGACCGGCCGAGGTAGACCACGCCCTGGGCCCCCTCGCCCAGGCGTCCGAGGATCTCGAACGCGCCGAGGCGGCGCGGGTCCTCACCCGTGAGCCCCTGTGCCACCCCGACCCCCGTGTCCTGACTTAGCACGACTTGTGGTCAAGAACGCTACCAGTGGGAATGGTGGTACCGAGGGCGTCTCAGATGGCCTTGCCCGGATTGAGGATGCCCAGCGGGTCGAAGACGCGCTTGATCCCCTGCTGGACCTCGTCCACCACGGGCCCGCTCTCGAGGCCGAGCCAGCGGCGCTTGAGCAGGCCGACGCCGTGCTCGCCGGTCAGCGTGCCACCGAGGTCGAGCGCGGCGCGGAAGACTTCGTCGGCCGCCGCCCAGACGTTCGCCGGCGGCTCAGGCAGCCCCCGGTCGAAGATGAAGACCGGGTGCAGGTTGCCGTCCCCGGCGTGCGCGACCGTGCAGATATGGGCGTCGTGCCGGGCGGCGACCTCCTCGATGGTGGAGATCATGTCGGGGAGCACGGAGCGGGGGACGCAGACGTCCTCCACCAGGCACGCGCCCAGCCGTTCCTTGGCGGTGTAGGCCAGCCGCCGCACGCCGATCAGCTCGTCGGTCTCCTCCGGGGTAGAGGACACCGCGACGAAGCTCGCGCCGTTGGTCTCGCAGAGCCCCGCCATCTCGTCGGCGCCGCCCGGCCGGTCGCCCTCCGACTGGGCGATGAGCATGGCCTGGACGCCGGTTTCGAGGCCGATGTTCTTCCAGTCGTCGATCGCCTTGAGGGTGTTGCGGTCCATCAGTTCGAGCAGGGACGGCTGGCAGCCCGCCGCGACGATCGCCGCGACCGCGTCCCCTGCGGCGCGCAGCGAAGGGAACTCGGCGGCGATCGTGACCGGCGGCACGGCCGGCGCCCGGCGCAGCCGCATGGTGGCCGAGGTGATGACGCCGAGGGTGCCCTCGGAGCCCACGAAGAGCCCGGTGAGGTCGTACCCGGTCACGCCCTTCATCGTGCGGCGGCCGGTGTTCAGGATCCGCCCGTCGGCCAGCACGACCTCAAGGCCGAGCGTGGAGTCGCGGGTGACGCCGTACTTCACGCAGCGCAGCCCGCCCGCGTTGGTGGCGAGGTTGCCGCCGATGGTGGAGATCTCGTACGAGGAGGGGTCCGGGGGGTACATCAGGCCGTGCGCCCGCGCGGCGCGGTCGAGGTCGGCGGTGATCACGCCCGGCTCCACCACGGCGATCTCGTCGGCGGGGGACAGCTCGCGGATCGCGGTCATGCGCGCCAGCGACAGCATCACGCACCCCTCGACCGCCGTGGCCCCGCCCGCGAGCCCGGTGCCCGCGCCCCGGGGCACCACCGGCACCCGGTGCTCGGTGGCCCAGCGCATGGTGGCGACCACGTCGTCACGGGTCTGCGCCGCCACGGCGCACAGGGGCTTGCCGGGCTCGAGGAACGTCTGGTCCCGGGCGTAGGAGGCCGCCACATCATGATCGGTCAGCACCCTCCCGGCCGGGAGGGCGTCCACGAGTTCATCGACGGGGTTCACGCCTGCGACTGTACGTTCTGCCCCCCGTTCATGCCGACTCGGGGTGGACCGGTGAAAGGCGCCGCCGCCGTGTCGCGCCGGAGCAGGAAGACCGCGGGAAAGAGCTGATCGCGGACGCGTGAAACGCCGTGCTCATCGGACTTCCCGCGATGACAATTTCGCAACATCCTTGGTCGGCTTTACTTTTGCTTTACTACATCCTCTAACGTCCGCTTTGCCGATTCTGGGGCGTTCCATGGTAAGCGCCACAGATCTCCAACGGTCGGCGCGTTCATCCCGGCGCGCCTTGGACGTCGCCCGGAGACCCCGGGTGGAGCCCGGACAACCCGGGCGGAGGAGGAAACCCTGTTGTCACGCAGAATCAGGCGTCTCGCCGCGGTGCTGCCAGTGGTGGGACTGGCGGCGGCGGGCCTCGCGGTCACGGGTGCCGCGGCACCGGGGGACACCTCGGTGGCCAGGTATCAGCCCACGGCGAGTGATTACTACATCAACTACGCCCCCCCGAGGGTGCAGAGCGACACCATGCCCAAGGCGGAGGAGAAGGTCGACACCGGGGCGGCCAAGCGGCGCGGTACCGCGCCCACGCCCGAGGAGTTCGACCACAAGCACGCCGAGGGCAACCCGGTCGCCGCCCGCGAACTGGCCAAGCACGAGCGCACGGCCGTCCGCACCGGCAAGAACCCCTTCGAGTTCCTGTACAAGAAGTCGAAGACCACGCAGAAGGCCAAGCTGCTCACGCTGCTGGTCGAGTTCAACGAGAACGCGAACGACGACTTCTCGGGCTTCAGCCACCCGAAGACGATCGACGACGCGGACGACTGCGTCACCGAGCCGCCCGGCACGAAGATCAACGGGCCGCTGCACAACAACATCCTTAACCCCGCCCTGGCGGCCGGCGGTGGCAAGGACAACAACTCGATGTGGGTGGCGGACTTCAACAACGCCTTCTACAACGACATGCTCTACTCCAGCAAGGGCATCACCAAGCGGGTCCGCACGGACCTGAAGGACCCTCGCGACGGCAAGCCGGGCATCGACATCGCCGGCTACACCATGAAGAACATGTACGAGGAGATGTCCAAGGGCGCCTACACCGTCAGCGGTGAGGCGATCGGCTGGATCAAGGTCCCGCACTCCGAGGCCTGGTACGGCGCGGGCGCCTGCCACGCCGCGATCCAGGACACCTCCGGCCACCCGGACAACCCCCGCGGCGCCGCCCAGATGGGCATCGACGCGGTGAACCAGCTCGCCAAGTCCAACCCGAACTTCCCCTGGGCCGACTACGACCAGGAGGACACCTCCGACGCCGACGGCGACGGCAACTACAACGAGCCCGACGGCGTTGTGGACCACCTGGTGCTCGTCCACGCGGGCGAGGACAAGTCCGGCGGCGGCGGCGCCCAGGGCACCTTCGCCATCTGGGCCCACTCCAGCGCGATCGCGGGCGGCTACACGGTCCCCGGGACCAACGTCAAGATCTCGAACTACATCGTGCAGCCGGAGAACTCGGGCGTCGGCGTGTTCGCCCACGAGTACGGCCACGACCTCGGCCTCCCGGACCTGTACGACGCCACCGGCTCCGGTGACAGCGACGTGGAGTTCTGGGACCTCATGTCGACCGGCTCGCACTCCGGGCCGATCTTCCAGTCGATGCCGATCCACATGGGCCTGTGGGACAAGTGGGTGCTCGGCTGGGCGAACCCGAAGGTGCTCAACCCCGGTGACGGCACCAAGCTGGTGACCGTCGGCCAGGCGTCGCGGACGCCCAAGCTGACCGAGGACGGCGTACGGGTCAACCTGCCCGACAAGGACGTCACGCTCACGACGCCGCACAGCGGCGCCAAGGTGTGGTGGTCGAGCAACGACCAGGACTGGGCCGACGTGAAGCTGACCCGCGACATCGCGGTCCCGGCCGGCGCGGACAGCAAGTTCTGGCTGTGGAACGACTACACCATCGAGGCGGACTGGGACTACGGGTTCATCGAGGTCTCGACCGACGGTGGCACGACCTGGACCGAGCAGAAGATCTACGGCGCGGACGGCACGCTCGTCTCCACCGGGGACGACTACGCCGACCCGAACAAGCGGCTGCGCGACTACGGCAACAAGAAGTACGGCCTGACCGGCGACTCCGGCGGCTGGCAGCACTTCTACACCGACCTCGCGCCGTTCGCGGGCAAGAGCATCAAGCTGCGCCTGCGGTACGCCACCGATGCCGCGGCCAACGAGCGCGGCTGGTTCGCCGACGACTTCTCGGTCACCAGCGGCGGCACCACCGTCTGGAGCGACGACGTCGAGGGGGACACCGCCGGCTGGACCGCCGCCGGAGGCACCTTCACCGACACCAAGGGCACCGGCTGGCAGCAGCACAGCGGCACGCTCAAGAGCGCCCAGTACTACCTGGCCGAGTGGCGCAACCTGGACGGCTTCGACAAGGGCCTGAGCTACACCTACGACACCACCTGGAGCCACGACGGCGCCTGGAAGGTCGAGAAGGTTCCCTACAACGCCCCTGGCATGCTCGTCTGGCTGCGCGACACCTCGCTCGGCTACAACAACGCGGCGTCCAACATCTGGTCGCTGCCCTCGGCGGGCGCCAAGGGCCAGCTGCTGCTGGTCGACTCCCACTTCGACCCGCTGCGCCGTACCGGCAAGGCGGCCCAGATCGACCCGGGCACGCTGAAGAACATCCCGTCGCGCCCGCAGGCGTCGAACGCGGCGTTCGGCTTCAACAAGACGTACTCCTTCAAGGAGTGCATCGAGGGCGAGCCGTTCACCGAGTACTGCACGAAGTTCGCGCCGCAGGACCCGGTCAAGGCGTTCACCGACGCCAAGACCTGGTACCCGGGCCTGGAGAGCCGCGAGGACGGGCTCTACTACCGGTTCCGCGACGCCTCGGTCGTCGTCCCCTCCAAGGACAACCAGCAGTACTCCGTCCGGGTCGTCAACGCCGACGGTACGCCGGCGAAGGACCTGTACGGCGAGGACGTCAACGGCTTCACCCTCGGCTCGGGTAACCCCGGCGACGAGGGCAAGCAGCTCGGCGTGCAGATCAAGCTCATCGCACCGCTTCCGGGCAACCTGGGTGTCATCGCCCAGGTGACCCCGCCGAAGAAGTGAGCTCCGGACTGAACAAGCAGTGAGCCGGAGAGACAACCGGCGATAGGTCCACGCGGGACGGGTCACGGCGATGCCGTACCCGTCCCGCCTGCGTTCCTCGACTGCATAGCATGTGTCCCGAAGCCATCTACGGGACGGGTGATCGGTGAGCGAGCTGCGGAGCAAGGCGGAACACACCAAGGCGATCCGCGATCTGCGCAGGGTGGCTCTGGTGGTCAACACGCGGTCCCGGCGGGGCCGCCACCGCTACTTCGAGGCTCTGCGGCTGCTCCAGGCCGACGGCTTCCGCCCGCTCAGGACCTACGCGGTCATGGACCCCTCCCGGCTTCCCGAGACCATCCAGGAGGCCCTGGAGCTCCAGCCCGACCTGCTGGTGGTCGGCGGGGGCGACGGCAGCCTCAGCGAGGCCGTCAAGCACGTCGCCCACCGTGACGTGGCCCTCGGCGTGCTGCCCCTCGGCACCACCAACAACTTCGCCCGCAGCCTCGGCCTCCCGCTCGACCTCGCCCGCGCGGTCAAGGTGTTCAGCCGGGGCAAGGTCGCCGACATCGACCTCGGCATGGCGGGCGACCGCCCGTTCGCCAACCTGGCGAGCTTCGGGGTGTCGGTCGAGGTGGCCGGCAAGGTCAGGCCGTGGCTCAAGCGGGCGCTCGGCCGCGCCGCGTACCCTCTCACCGCGCTGACCATCCTGCCGGGGCACTCGCCGTTCCGCGCCTTCATCACGGTGGACGGCCGGCGCCACGAGCTGCTCACCCACCAGCTCAACATCGCCAACGGGCGCTACCACGGCGGCTGGCAGATCGCGCGCGACATCAGCATCGACAACCGCCGCCTCGTGGCCTACCAGCTCGGCTCGGGCAAGAGGCTCAGGCTGCTCGCCGAGACCCTGATCCGCGCCACGAGCGGCCGCTGGAGCAGCCTCGCGGGCGGCCCGTTCGTCACCGGGAGCGAGATGCTGCTGGAGACCGAGCCCTCGATGGCCGCCGACGTGGACGGCGAGGTGCGCCTGCGCACGCCGCTGACGATCCGCTCGATCCCCAACGGGCTGCGCGTCATGGTCCCCCCGGGTTTCCTCGACACCTGATCCCGACTCGACACCTGATCCCGACCGGGCGCCTGATCCCTCCCGCCCCTCGGGAACCAGCCGGATTCCCGGTTCACGCCCGTACGTCACCGCCACCAAGCAATCGCTTGACCGCCATGTTGCGCGGGCGTATAAAAAGCCATCGGGAAACTGTGAGTTCCTGACAGCTCACCACACGCGGGCCCAGGCGCGAGCCCGTACCTCCGGCCACCTCCATCGTCGCCCCAGGCCGCCGCATGCCCGCCAACAAGCGATCAACGGAGGTACCTCATGGCATACGGTGACGGCACCGGCCGGCACGGTCTGACGCGACGGGCGTTACTCGGCGGTGCCGCCGGAGCGGCGGCGCTGAGCGCGCTCCAGTGGACGCCCGGGGCCCGCCTCACCCCGGCGAGCGGCGCGACGCTCGCGGCGCCGCCGAACTACCCGGCGGGGATCTCGCTCTACCAGCAGACCTACGAGAACTGGTCCGGGGAGATCGAGATCGACGGCGTCTGGACGTCGGCCCCCGCGTCGGTCGCGGAGGTGGTCACGCTGGCGAACTGGGCCAGGGCCAACGGCTGGAAGATCCGAGCCCGTGGCATGTCGCACAACTGGTCGCCCCTGGTCATCCCGCCCGGAGCGCCGGGCGACACCCTGCTGGTCGACACCACCCAGCACCTCACGGCCGTCACCGTCAACGCGGGCTCGCCCGCCGGCGTGACCGCCCAGACCGGCGTCACGATGGAGTCGCTGCTGACCATCCTGGAGGGGGCGGGGTACGGCCTGACCGCCACCCCGGCGCCCGGAGACCTGTCGCTCGGCGGCGTGCTCGCCATCGACGCGCACGGCACGGCGGTGCCGAAGACGGGGGAGACCCTCACCCCCGGGCACACCTTCGGCTCGCTCAGCAACCTCGTCACGCAGCTCAAGGCCGTCGTCTGGGACCCGGCGACGAGCCAGTACGCCATCAGGACCTTCCAGCGCTCGGACCCGGCGATCTCCGCGCTGCTGGTCAACCTCGGCCGGACGTTCGTCACCGAGGTCACGCTGAGGGTGGGGGCGAACAAGCGGCTCAGGTGCCAGAGCTTCTACCACATCAACGTCAACACGATGTTCGCGCCACCCGCCTCGGCGGGGTCCGACTCGTTCGCGAGCTACGTGAACTCCACCGGGCGCGTCGAGGCGATCTGGTTCCCCTTCACCACCGTGCCCTGGCTGAAGGTGTGGAGCGTGGCACCCACCAAGCCCCTGCTCTCCAGGCAGGTCAACAGCCCCTACAACTACACCTTCTCGGACTTCCTCTCCGAGGACGCCTCCGACCTGCTCTCGCAGATCGTCTCGGGCAACGCCGCGCTCACCCCGACGTTCGAGAACACGCAGATGGCGGTCGTCGGCTCCGGCCTCATCCTCACCGGCACGTGGGACATCTGGGGCTGGTCGAAGAACCTCATGCTGTACGTGCGCCCGACCACGCTGCGCGTCACCGCGAACGGCTACGCCATCCTGACCAAAAGGAGCGACATCCAGCGGGTGGTCAGCGAGTTCTACGCCTACTACAAGGGCGCGATCACCTCGTACGCGAACCAGGGGCGCTATCCCATGAACGGCCCGCTGGAGATCCGTGTCACCGGGCTCGACGACCCGGCCGACTCCCAGGTCGCCGGCGCGGTGTCCCCGCAGCTGTCGGCGCTGCGGCCACGGCCCGACCACACCGACTGGAACGTGGCGGTCTGGCTCGACATCCTCACGGTGCCGGGCACGCCGTACTCGCAGCAGTTCTACCGCGAGACCGAGCAGTGGATCCTGTCCAACTACACAGGCTCCTACGCCGCCGTACGGCCCGAGTGGTCCAAGGGATGGGCGTACTCCGGCACGGCGGCCTGGGCCGACGCCACCGTCCGCGACACCACGGTCCCGAACGCCTACCGGGCGGGGCAGCCCGCGGGCGACAACTGGGACACGGCCGTGGCCACCCTCAACGCCCTGGACCCCCACAAGGTCTTCTCCAACGCGTTCCTCGCCACGCTGCTCGACTGACCAGCGGAACCCAGCGGGGCACCGGGCCGCCACGCGGGCGGGGCCCGGTGCCCGCGGCCGTACAGGACCGGTGGCCGCGCCTACAGTGCGTTCAGCGCCCTCGTCATACCCGGGCGTGGCCGGCTGATGAGCGACGCGGCCATCTGGCCCACCGCCTCGGCCACCCGCTCGGAGGAGGTCGCGAAGTTGAACCGCGCGAACCCGCGCCCCGGGGGGCCGAACTTCGTGCCGGGGAACAGCGCCACCCCGCCCCGCCGCAGGAACCACCCGGCGGGGTCGTCGCCGAGCCCGAGCGCGCGGAAGTCCAGCCAGGCGAGGTAGGTCGCCTGCGGCGGCTGGTACCCGACCTCGGGCAGCCGCTTGGCCAGCAGGTCGCCGAGCAGCGCGCGGTTGGCGGTGAGCCCGGCCATCAGCTCGGCCAGCCACGGCTCCCCCTCGTTGAACGCCACCTCGGAGGCGATCACGCCGAGCAGACCGGCGGCCTCGCTCACCTCCGCGTCGATGGCGGCGACGTCGGAACGGGCCTCCTCACCCGGCACGGCCAGCGCCGCCTTGAGCCCGGCGAGGTTCCACGCCTTGGACGCCGAGGCGAGGGTGATCGAGCGGGCCGAGGCCGGGGCGTCCAGCGACCCGAAGGCCACGTGGCGCGCCCCGGGGTAGACCAGCGGGGCGTGGATCTCGTCCACCACGACCCGCACCCCGTAGCGGTCCGCGAGCGCGGCGACGGCCAGCAGTTCGTCCTCGCCGAACACCAGGCCCGTGGGGTTGTGCGGGTTGCACAGCAGGTACGCGGCGGCCCCGGCGGCGAAGTCACGCTCCAGGGCGGCGAAATCCAGCCGGAAACCTTCAGGGGTCAGGGCGAGGGGGCTCTGGACGACCTCGCGGCCGATGCGCGGCAGCCAGTAGAAGTACGGCGGGTAGGCGGGGGTGTTGACCACCACGCGGTCGCCCGGCCTGGTGACCAGGTGCAGCACCTCGACGATCCCGGCCATCACGTCCGGCACCAGGCGTATGTACGCCGGGTCGGTTCGCCATCCGAACCGCCGGGCGGCGAACCCGGCGAACGCCTCCGGCAGCCCTCCGGCGACGGCGTACCCGGTGTCGCCCCGGCCGATGGCCGCAACCAGCGCCGCCGCGATCGGCTCGGCGAGCGGGGTGTCCATCTCCGCGACCCACACCGGCAGCACGTCCGGCGGGTACTCCCGCCATTTGGAGCTGCGTCGCTCCCGTAGCTCGTCGAGGCTGTACGTGGCGAGGGGATCCGCGTGACCGGCGCCGGGGCCGGGACTGGTGCCGCTGCTGGCCAAGTTGGTCCTTCGCTCTCGGGACACGCCTGAGCCGATGGCATGTCCGGCATTGTCCACTTAACTGTCAATCACGTCATAGCACATCATTTGAGGCTTGTGCCGGGTGCGTGGGGGCATAGCGCGGGAAGCCGTCCGTCCACCAGGCGGAACCCGAGCGCGTGACCGCGAAAGCCTCCAGGCCGGGCAGGCGCGCCGCCCAGTCGCGCGCGGCCTCGCCCATGGCGAACGCCGCGGTGGCCATCGCGTCGGCCCTGGTCAGGCTCTCCGCGACCACGGTCACCGAGGCCAGGGCGGTCGCGGGGGCGCCCGTATGCGGGTCGACGATGTGCGCGCCCCGCTCGGCCACACCGGAGGTGGCCACGGCGAGGTCGCGGCCGGAGACCACGGTGGCGAGCGCGCCGGGGCGCAACGGGTGCGCGACGCCCACCCGCCACGGCCGGCCGGGCCCGGCCTCGCCGCGCACCCGCACGTCGCCGCCGCCGTTGACGCTGTGGCTGGACGCGCCGGCCTCGGCCAGCATCGCCGACACCCGCTCGACCGCCCATCCCTTCACCATGCCGGACGGGTCGAGCCGCCCGTCCGGAGAGCTGGTGAAGTACCCGGAGCTGATCGCCGCCGCGTCCTCGCAGAGCGCCAGCACCTCCGCGACCTCCCGCGGGCAGCGGGCCAGGGTGATCTCGCCGCGCCCAAGGCGGCTCACCGGGCTGTCCGCCCGATAGGTGGAGAACACCCGGTCGATCCGGTGGAGCTCGGCCACCGCCCCGGCGAGGGCCTCCCGCAGCCCGCCGGACGGCTCGTGCCGCACGTCGAAGGAGAAGACCGTGCCCATGACGTGCTCCACGTGCCTCACCTACACGCCCGCCTTGTCCAGGGCGCTCTGCAGGGAGCCCGCGTACCCCTGGCTGGTGTAGGTCGCGCCGGACACGGTGTCGATCTGGGCGCTCTGCGCGGCCAGCGCCTCATGGGTCAGGATCGGCACGGCGAAGGAGTTGATCTCCCGGTCGCGGCCGTTGGAGTCCGGGACCACCACGGCGTCCACGGCGGTGATCTTGTTTCCCGAGAGGGTGATCCGCACCTGCACGGGGCCCCAGCGGGTGTCGACCGCGTCCCCGGTCACCGTGCGGGTGCCGCTTTCCGAGGATCCGCTGTCGTTCCCGGATGACGCGGTGGTGTCCGTGCCCGGGCTCGCCCGTGTCCCAGCCGTGGCCCCGGAGAGGGCGGCGGGCGGCCGTTGGGCGGAGGCGATCTCATGGGGTTTGAACGCCAGCAGCAGCATCAGTCCGGCGGCCGTGACCAGCACGGCGAATATGGCTCTTCGCATCGGGGGCTCCTTGGATCAGAACTCGAACGACTCATGATGGATGCGGCGGCGCGGCACCCCGGCGCGGCGCAGCGCCGCCACCGCCGTCCCGGTCATGCCGGACGGCCCGCAGAGGTAGACGTCGTGGTCGCGGAGCCCGGGGACCAGCGAGGTGAGCACCTCGGCGGTGAACGGCTCGCCGACCTCCGCCCGGGGGCCGATCAGGTAGCGCAGGACCGCGCCCCGCCGGGCGGCGATGGCCGAGAGCTCGCGCTGGAAGACGACGTCCTGCGGCCTGCTCGCCCTGTAGAGCAGGGTCACCTCGCCCGGCACCGTCTCGAACAGCGCCCGGATCGGGGTGATCCCCACCCCGCCCGCGATCAGCAGCACCTGGCGCCGGGTCGCCCGGCCGGCGGTGAACGCGCCGTACGGGCCCTCCGCGGCGACGCGGACGCCCGG
>NZ_JBFBIK010000165.1:0-12128 GCF_040685555.1 Sphaerisporangium sp. NPDC088356 | reverse complement strand
GCCCGCGCTGGGCGGCGGCCGTACCTTGACGCCGGTGTCAGATGACCGCTAGCAGTACTGCGCGGCCTTGCCGATGATGCGGTAGACGCAGTCGGAGTACTCCAGGAACCGGAGCACCGCCTCCTTGTTGCGCGTGGTCTGGGTCACGATCTGCTCGTCGGGCGGGTAGAAGCCCGGCGAGCCGTTCTTGGGATACATCTCGAAGGTGTAGCTGAAGATCTTGTAGGTGCCCCACAGCCAGTCGTCGATGGAGCCGTCGGTGATGTAGAGGTCGCTGGCCTGCTGCGCGGTGTAGCCGTTGGTGCCGGCCATGTTCTGCCCGAGGGTGGCGAACGCGTTGTGGTCGTCCTGGGTCAGGTCGGCCGCGGTGTCGTTGTAGGTGTAGCCGTACGGCCACAGGATCAGCTCGCTGTAGGTGTGGAAGTCGATGTTGCTCTTGATCTGCTGCTTGCCGCCGACGACGCGGCTGCGCACGAAGTTGGCCACCGCCCGCACCTCGGGCGCCGACTCCGCGGACGCGCCTCGGTAGGTCTCGCTGGAGGTAGAGCCTGAGGAGCCGCCGCAGCAGCCCCACTTGTAGGCCCAGTTGCGGTTGAGGTCGGTGCCCACGTAGGAGGAGCCCGAGTTGGGCTGCCGGTTCTTGCGCCAGGAGCGGTAGGAGCCGGAGGCGATGTCGTACTCGCCGCCGTCGGGGTTGAGGTCCGGCAGGATCCAGATCTCCCGTGAGTTCACCAGGCCGGCGATCCTGCTGTCGGACCCGTAGCTGCCCGTCAGGAGGTTGAGCAGGTAGATCGCCATCTCGACGGTCAGGTGCTCGCGGGCGTGCTGGTGGGCGGTGAACAGCACCTCGGGCTCGGCCTCGTCGGTCGCGACGTTGTCGCTGATCTTCACGGCGATCAGGTCGCGGCCTCCGTAGGAGGTGCCGTAGCTGTACTTCTTGGCGATGGACGGGTAGTTGGCGACCACCTGGTTCACCAGCGTGGTCAACTCCGCGTAGTTGTGGTACCCGGAGTCGGCCGATGGGAAGTCCTGCGGTTTGGGCAGGGTCGGGGATAACGGGCGCGGGATGCGCGTGACCGCGTAGCCGAGCCGCTTGATCTCGGCGATCTCGGTCTCCGATGCGGTGACCACGACCGATGTGGTCGCGACCTCGTCGATCGCGGCGCCGGTCGCCGCGATCGTGGTCCGCTGCTGGGCCGTGCTCGGGCCTTCGACGCGATACTGGTTGCTCGGGGGCGGCTCCGCGGAGGCCCCCGCCCCGGTGATCCCGCTAACGCACAACAGCGCCAGGACCGCCAACCCGACGAGCAGACGACGTCTCACCTGTTCCTCCCTCAGGCGCGCGCTCTGGGGTTTGTCACGCGCCTGCACTGAGGGTCAGGTCATCCGTCCGAACTTAGAAGGCCCAAATTTCACGACTTGTACGGCTTGCGCCGCGGAGGGGCCGATCACCCCAGATGGGGCACCGAACTGCAGAACCATGATTAACGCCCGTAGTGGGGGTAACAGGACTGCCGACCGCACCAGCGGCCGATCACTCGGCCGGACCCGACATCGACCCCCCCAAGGAGAACCCCCATGGCCCTTCCCGTCCTCACCCCCGAGCAGCGCCAGGCGGCTCTGGTCAAGGCGACCGAGGCCCGGCAGGCCCGCGCCGCGCTCCTCGCCCAGCTGAAGACCGGTGACCTCACCCTGGCCGAGCTCCTCAAGCGGGAAGACGACACGGCGAAGAAGATCAAGGTCTCGCAGGCCCTTCGCGCGCTCTCGGGCATCGGCCCGACGAAGGCCGCCGCGCTGATGGAGCGCGCCGGCGTCGACGACAAGCGGCGCATCGGCGGCCTCGGCGTCCAGCAGCGTCGGAAGCTTGTCGACGCCGTCTCGTCCTGAGTGTGCCCTCCTGATCCGGCCGGCGGCAGGGGCGAGCATCCGGTCGTCCCTACGCCAGCCGATCATCGGAGGACCGGAGGCATTTTCCCCGGAGTCGTGAGCGCATAGTCTCCCAATAACGACATCGCTGCGGGAGGCGACCTTTGAGCAAGCTCACGGAAGACGAGCGCAGGGACCTGGCGGACATCCTGTCCAGCCCCGAGCTCAACGATCCACGGGTTCACGCCGACCGCGAGGTGGGCCAGCAGCTGGCCGACTTCTTCCGCAAGGACATGCCGGATGTGGACGAGGTCGTCATCGGCCGCGTCTTCCTGCGGACCGCGGTCACCATGACCCAGCTCGGGGACGCGGGGATGCCCCTTGAGCAGATCGCGAACATCTTCACGCTGAGCGCGCTCGACCTGACGGCCCTGGAGCTCGCGCGGGGCATCGAGGCCCTGCCGGAGGCGGCGCCGCGTGACGACCCCGCCGCGCCGGAGGCCTAGGCCCCTGAGTCGCCCGCGGGCGGGCGGAGGTCGGGCAGGTTGACCACGATCGCCTCCTGGGTGCTGCGCGCGATCACCACGACGGCCTCGTTGTCCGGGTCGGGGTTCTCCTCGCGGTGGGGCACGAACGGCGGCACGAAGACGTAGTCGCCCGGCCGGGCCTCGATGCGCACCTCGCGCGGCTCGTCGCCGTCGAGGTTGAGGAAGACGAACGACGGGGTGCCGCTGACCACGTAGATGGCGGTCTCGGAGTCGCCGTGGTGGTGGTTGGCCGAGACGGTGGCGGGGGCGACGTGGGTCTGCCCCATCCACAGCCTGCTCGATCCAACGGTCGTGTCGCTGATCGCGGCCCGGCGGACCATGCCGGCGGTCTGGGCCGTCTCGGCGCTCAGGTCGCCCTCCCCCACGTGGTGCAGGCGGCGGTGGAACGGATCCCCGGATGTCGCGTGGCCTTCGGACACGGCGCTCTCCCCCTCTCGGATGCCCATCGGACGTCCTATCGAAGGATAGGACGGACGGGCGCCCACGCGTCCCCGGGTCGCGGCCGGGAAAGGGCCTGCGACGGCCCACAACGGCCCCTGAACGACCGGAACGCCTGGCTCCCGGGAGTTCCCAGGGGCCAGGCGTCCAGGTTGGTCAGGCCAAGGACTAGCGGACGACCTTCACGTAGTCGGTCGCCGACGACCCGTACAGGCCGCGCGAGCCCTCGAACACGACCTTCCACGTGCCGGACCAGTAGGCCGGGATCTTCGTGTAGAAGGTTCCGTCCGGGTTGGTCTCGATGGTGTCGACGTACTCCCACTTGCCGCCGTGTGCCTTGTGGAAGTACACCTTGATCTCCTGCCAGCCGAGCTGACGCCAGCTGTGCCAGCGGGAGTCGTCGTGGCAACGGTTGCCGCCCACTACGTAGGCGTCGCCGTCCCACCACCAGTCGCCGTAGCACCGGGCCGTCTCAAGCTTGCCCGAGAGCGACAGCTTGCGACCCTTCTTGACGGGCTCGGGGCTCGCGTCGAACCCCGTGATCCGCGTCGCGCGCGGACCGCGGTGACGGTCCTGCGCGACCTTCACGTAGAAGGAGGACTGGGCCTTCGCGACCTTGCCGTCCTGGCCGGTGGCCTCGACGTAGACGATCCACTTCCCGTCCGGGTCGTGCCGGTCGAGAACGATCGTCTTGCCCCAGGTCTTCGACTCGCCGCTGGACGCCTTCGCGGCTCCGGGGCAGGGGTTGCAGTCGGGCTGACCACCCTGTCCCGTCGGCTCGAAGTCGAACTTCACGTCCTCGGCGCCCACGGTCTCGACCGTGGCCGTCACCGCGACATGATCGCTTCCACGGATGACCACCGGGTCCGGGGTCACCTTGATGGACTCGATGCTCACCGCGGTACCCGGCGCTGTGTCTGCCAGCGCCGGCGCCGCCGCACTGAGCGCCGAGGCGCCCAGAGTGGCCGCTACCAGGGCGGTAGCGATGCGCTTCATCATGCGGAACTTCCTCTCCCCGTAGAGAAAGGCATCCCAATTTGGGGGTGTGCCTACGTCATAGACGCTTTTAGGCACCAAAAAGTTGCCAGACAACTCCCAGGAAATAATTACAAATTGGACACTTGCCATCTGGCTTGCCCAGAAACATGACTGTTTGTCCTAATTGCGAGCCATATGTCGAGAAGAGGCCGAAACATGGGCGTAATGGGGTGTTCCCGGATAGAAGACGCGCCACGTACCATGTGCCCGTTTTACTCGTCTGGCGAAGCGCCCGTCCCCATTTGTCCTGGCCTTGGCCACGGTCTTCCACGTCCGTTGGCCATGCCTTCTGAACTGCAGCGTCACGCGCTGCCTCGGGAAGGACCAGTAGTCGAACCTGCCGGTCGGATCCACGCGCATGAGCGTCCCGGTCAGCCGTACGGCCCGCCCCCGCTTCCGCACCCGGCCCACCTGGACCCCGCTGAGCGCCGTCGCCTTCTTGAACAGGAACGACGAGGACGCGGTGACGCGCGCGCCCCGGGCGTTCCTCGCGGTCGCGATCGCGCGCCACCGGCCCGAGGGGTACCACCGGGTGAGGCCGACGGGAGGGTTGAACCGCCACATCTCCCATCTCCCGCCGTCCTTCCCCGCGACGGGCACCGGGCCCTCGGCGGCACGGGGGGCCAGTGGGGAGGGTCCGCCTAGGGCCCGGGGCGTGCCGCCGCCGAGCCGGGACGGGGCGGAGGGACGCGAGGAGCGGCCCCGCCGGCGCCCGCCGGGCTCGACCCGCAGGGTGACCCCGTTCGGGCCGGTCACTCCCCTGGCCACCACCTCGACCACCAGCTTCACCGCGCCCTTGGGCCCGGCCACCGGGGTACGCGGGTGGACCCTCACCGAGCGGATGGCCGGCCGGTCCCGCACGGGAGCGGGCGCCTTCACAGCGGACGGGGCCTTCGGGGCCGGCGGGGAAGCCTTCACAGCGGACGGGGCCTTCGCGGCCGGCGGGGAAGCCTTCGCGGCGGGGGACGAGATCGCCTTGACGGCGGGTTCGCGCGGGCGCGGGGGCGGCTCCGCCGTTCGCCCGGCGAAGGATGGGGGCGCCTCCGCCAGGACCGTGAGCGCGGCCAGCCCCACCGCCGACGACGTGAGCAAACGTCTCATGGTCATGGCCTGGAGGCTAGGCACCGAGGGGTAACGCACCGGGGCCGACACGCTCCTTCCCCGGCAAACGGCGGGCGCGCCGGACGTACGGACCAGCAGGAATCCGTGCGTACGGGGCTCGCCGCCGCCCCCGGGTCAGCCCTCGTACATCGAGTCGATCACCTCGGCGTACTTCGCGTGGATGACGCGGCGCTTGAGCTTCAGGCTGGGCGTGAGCTCCTCGGTCTCGGCGGTCCACTCGCCGGGCAGCAGCCGCCACTTCTTGACCTGCTGGACCCGCGCGAGCTTCTCGTTGGCGACCGCGACGGCCGCCTCGACCTCCTTGACCACGTCGGGGTGCTCGGCGAGCGCGGCCAGCGAGGTGAACTCGATGCCGCGCCCCAGAGCCCACGCCGGGGCCACCTCGCCGTCCAGGGTGAGGATCGCCACGACGTACGGCCTGCGGTCGCCGTATGCCAGCGCCTGGCCGATGAGAGGGTGCTCCTTGAGGAAGTTCTCGGTGTTGGCCGGGGAGATGTTCTCGCCCCCGGCGGTGATGATGAGCTCCTTCTTGCGGTCGACGATGCGCACGAAGCCGTCGTCGTCGATGGAGCCGACGTCGCCGGTGTGCAGCCAGCCGTCCTCGTCGATGAGCTCGGCGCTGGCCTCATGGCGGTTGAGATAGCCCTTGGTGTTCACGGGGCTGCGGGTGAGGATCTCGCCGTCGGCGGCGATGCGCACCTCGACGCCGGTGCCCGGGCGGCCGACCGTGCCGAGCTTGAACACCTCGGGGCTGTTGGCCGTGAACGCGCCGCTGGTCTCGGTCATGCCGTACACGTCGATCACCTTCAGGCCGAACCCGGCGAAGAAGCGCTGGACCTCAAGCGGCATGGGGGCGGCGGCGGTGGCGAGCCAGCGCGCGTTCTCAAGTCCGATCATGGACCGGATGATCGACAACAGCGCCGCGTCGGCACGCTCGTACGCCGCGGCGACCTCGGGGCTCGGGACCTGGCCGTACTGCGAACCCTCGACGTAGGCGAGCCCGGCGGCCATGCAGGCGCGGACGTTCTGCTGCTGCTCCTCCGGCTGGGTGCTGAGCAGCGCCTGCAGGCGGGCCATCATCTTCTCGTAGACCCTCGGCACGCCGAAGAACAGCATCGGCTTGACCTGGCCGAGCACGGCGCCGAGCTGGGCCAGGTCGGTACAGAAGTGGACGTGCGAGACCTTGAACAGCGGCACGTAGAGACTGAGCACACGCTCGGCGATGTGGGCGTAGGTGAGGTAGGAGATCTGCGGGCCGTGGCTGGGAAGCCGCGTCATGCGGTCGGTGGCGACGACCTCGAAGATGATGTTGGTGTGCGTCAGCGGCACGCCCTTGGGGTTGCCCGTGGTCCCCGAGGTGTAGAGCACGCTGAGCACGTCGCCGTCGGTGACGGCGGCGGCGCGCGCCTCCACCGCGGCGGGGTCGGCGGCGAGCGCGCTCTCGCCGAACGCGAGGAAGTCGTCCCAGCTCATGAACAGCTCGCCGCCGGGCGCGTCCTCAAGGAGGATGACCTTGAGCAGGCCGGGCAGCTCGCCGAGGATCGGCTCCCAGCGCGCGAGGTCGGCCGCGCCACCCAGCACCACGACGCGGGCGCCGACGTCCTTGGCGACGAAGGCCACCTGGTCGGGGGCGAAGGTCGCGTACACCGAGCAGGCCACGCCTCCGGCGTGCACCGCGCCGAGGTCCGCCAGCACGTGCTCGCTGCGGTTGACCATCATGAGGGCGACGGCCTCGCCGCGCGCGAGGCCGAGCGCGGAGAAGCCGGCGGCGATCGCGAGCACCCGCCGCCGGGCCTCGCCGTACGTCAGGGTCGTCCAGCCGTCCTCGGCGGGGTCGGAATAGGCGGGCGCGTCGGGAAAGCGCTCCGCGGTGAGCTTGAGCTGTTCGCAGATGGTGAGGCCGGCGATTTCCCGCTCGATCTCGGAACGTTCCGCAAGGACCCGGGGGTCGGCCATCTCACGCCTCCAGAAGTGCCCACATGCACGAGTGGCATGCATCGCACCACACGCACTTCACCGGAGACAAGGCCCATGAAGTGAGAAGAACGACCGCGCTTGCCCACCTCGACCGGTGGGCATTCAGTCCATCACGAAGAGTGATCGACCAGCCAGAAATATCCCTATAAATCGGGATACTCAGGACGTTCATCAATGAACAGGTCAGCCGACTCCGGGCAACGCATCGGCTGCCACGGGAACGGGGGCGTGCCGGCATGGCCGGAGAGGCCGGGGAGCGCGCGCGGGACAAGACGGTGTTCGGGCACCCGCGCGGCATCATCACGCTCTTCCTCACCGAGATGTGGGAGCGGTTCAGCTTCTACGGGCTGCGCGCCATCCTCTACTTCTTCCTCATCGCCACCGCGGCCGGCGGCGGCCTCGGGCTCCCCAAGCCCACAGCGACCGCCGTGGTCGGGGTCTACGGGGCGCTGGTCTACCTGCTGGCGCTGCCGGGCGGCTGGATCGCCGACCGCATCCTCGGGGCGCGCAGGGCCGTGCTCGTCGGCGGATCGATCATCATGCTCGGCCACATCTGCATGGCCATCCCGATCAGGGGGGGCGCGCTCATCTGGCTCGGGCTGGCCCTGATCGTGCTCGGCACCGGGCTGCTCAAGCCCAACATCTCCACGATGGTGGGCGAGCTGTACCCCGAGGGCGAGAACGCCCGGCGCGACGCCGGCTTCTCCATCTTCTACCTGGGCATCAATCTCGGCGCCTTCCTCGCCCCGTACGTGGTCAGCAACCTCGCCAAGGACGGCCGGTGGCACCTGGGCTTCGGCGCCGCGGCGGTCGGCATGGCGATCGGCCTGACGCAGTACGTCATCGGCGGCCGGCACCTGCGGGGCGTCGGGGAGACCCCCGGGCACCGCCTGACCCCCGGGGAACGCCGGCACTTCGGGCTGATCACCCTGATCGGCGCGCTCGTCGCGGTGATCGCGATCGTCCTGTGGGCGAGGACCGGCACGCTCACGGTCGACCGCTTCACCGTCGTGCTGACCGTTCTGACGATCACGGTCCCGGTCGCCTACTTCGCCTACATCCTGCTCGGCAGCCACAACCTGACGCCCGGCGAGCGGTCGAAGATGAAGGCCTACATCTGGCTGTTCGTCGCCGCCGCGATCTTCTGGATGATCTACGACCTGGCCCCGACCGTGCTGAACGAGTTCGCGGCCTCCAAGACCGACCTGAAGATCTTCGGCCATCGCATCACGGCCGCCACCACGCAGTCGTTCAACCCCCTGCTCATCATGATCTTCGTGCCGATCTTCGCGGTCCTGTGGGTGAAGCTCGGCAACCGGGTGGGAGCCGCCCAGAAGTTCGCCTTCGGGCTGTTCATGATCGGTGTGAGCTTCGTGGTGATGGCGCTGGTGGCGCACCTGGCGGAGTTCCACAAGGTCTCGGTGTGGTGGCTGTTCCTTGTGTACCTCATCCAGGTGTTCGGCGAGCTGTCCCTCAGCCCGGTCGGCCTGTCGGTCACCGTGGAGCTGGCCCCGCACGCCTTCAAGAGCCAGATGCTCGGCGTGTGGTACCTGTCGTTCGCCGTCGGGGACGCCATCGGGGGCCAGACGGCGCGGCTGCTGAAGTACGTGTCCTCGCCCGTTTACTTCCTCACGCTCGCCACCATCGCCCTGGTGGCGGCCGGCGTGCTGCTTTCGTTCTCCCACAGGCTCCGCGTCCTGATGGGCGAGGAGTGACCTCACAGCGTCGGCGTCAGCGGTGCCGTCCCCGCGCGTGAGACCGGCGAGCCGGGGGAGCACGCGAGAGCCCTGGCGGCGGCCAGGCGGCGGGCCGCGTCGGCGAGCGCCTGCGGCGGCATGGTGAACGGCAGGCGCAGGTAGCGCTCCAGCGTGCCGTCCACGCCGAACCACGGGCCGGGCGCCAGCCGTACGCCCTGGGCCGCCGCGGCGTCGGCGAGCGGCGTGGCGACCGGGGAGTCCAGCCGCACCCACAGCGAGCCGCCGCCCCTGGGCACGGTGAACCGCCATTCGGGCAGCTCCGCGCGGAGCACCTCGGCCAGCGCCGACCGTGAGGCCCCGAGCATGCGTCTGCGCTCCGCCCTGGTCTCCTCGATGCGCGCGAACAGGTGGGCGACCACGAGCTGCTCGAAGAGCGGCGCGGCGATGTCCACGGCGGCGCGGAGCACGGCCAGGCGGCGGATCAGCGCGGACGTGCCCCGGATCCAGCCGATGCGCAGGCCGCCCCACCACAGCTTGGACGCCGACCCGATGCTGATGACCCGGCCGTCGGTGTCGAAGGCCGCCAGCGGAGAGGTCGCGGGCACCTCGTCGATGGCCAGCTCGGCCCAGCTCTCGTCCACCACCAGCGTCGTGTCGTACCGTCGCGCGGCGCCCACCAGCGCCGCCCGGTCGGCGTTGCCCATCAGCATGCCGGTGGGGTTCTGGAAGTCGGGGATGAGGTAGGCGAGGCGCGCCGCCGACTGGCGCATCGCGCAGGTCACCAGGTCGAGGTGCCAGCCGTCGTCCGCTATGCCCACCGGGACCAGCCGGGCGCCGCGCATCCGGGCCGCGTCCAGCGCGTGCGGGTACGTCGGGGACTCGACCAGCACCGGGTCTCCCTGCCCGGCCAGCAGCGTCATCAGCAGGTGGATGGCGTGCTGCGCGCCCACGGTGACGAGGATCTGGTCGGGCCGGGTGGCGAGGCCGCGGGCTCCGTATCGGGCGGCGATGGCCTCGCGCAGCGGGCGCACGCCCACCGGCTCGTACCCCGTGCCAAGGCCGTAGCGGGGATAGGCCTCGGTCGCGGCGGCGACGGCGTCCGGCAGCAGGCCGGTCGCGGGCGGGGCCGCGCTGTGCAGCGGGAGCAGGCCGTCGTCGTCGGGGGCGATCCATGGGTTCTCCGTGCCGAGCAGCGCACTCGGCTCGGGCAGTGTCGTCCAGCTCCCCGCGCCCTGGCGGCTGTCGAGGTACCCCTGCTCGCGCAGCCGGTCGTAGGCGGTGGTGACGGTGGTACGGCTGACGCCGAGCGCCTCGGCCAGGTGGCGTTCCGCGGGCATGCGCACCCGCGTGGGCAGGCGCCCGTCGAGGATCAGCGTGCGCACCGTCTCGGCCAGCGCCCGGTAGTACGGCCGGGCGTCCCGGGGGACGTCGACGAGCCTGGCGAGCTGCGGCCCGCTGAGATAACGCTCCATAAAGGCCACTTTCTCCGATTGGCCCTTTAAATGCAATCAATGGCATCGGAACATTGGCCCACCATGAGCGAACTCTCACTCCCCTACCTGGGATCGATCCCCAACCGGTTGCTGCGCCTGTACGCCGGGCTGGTCCTCTACGGCACCGGGATCGGCCTCCAGGTCGAGTCCAGGCTCGGCAACGACCCCTGGGACGTGTTCCATCAGGGTCTGTCCATCCGCACCGGCTGGTCGATCGGGACGTGGATCATCCTGGTCGGCGCCATCGTGATGGTCTTCTGGATCCCGCTGAGGCAGCGCCCCGGGATCGGCACGATAAGCAACATCGTCTTCGTCGGGCTCTTCGCCGACCTGACGATCTGGCTGGCCCCGACGCCCGAGGCCCTGGCGGTGCGCTGGGTCTACCTGCTGGCCGCCGTGGTCTTCGTGGGCGTCGCCACCGGGCTCTACATCGGCGCGGGCATGGGCCCGGGACCCCGGGACGGCCTGATGACCGGCCTCGCCCGGCTCGGGCTGTCGATCCGCACGGCCCGCACCCTGATCGAGCTGGTGGTGCTCGCCACCGGCTGGCTGCTCGGCGGCACCGTCGGCCTCGGCACCATCGTCTTCGCCGTCGCGATCGGGCCGCTCACGCAGTTCTTCATGCCGCTCATGCGCCCCCGGCGGTGACCTCCGCCGAGGCGTACCCGTGCGCCCCGGCGGCCGAACCGTACTAGCGTGACGGCATGCGGATCGAGGACTACGCCATCATCGGCGACATGCAGTCGGCCGCCCTCGTCGGGCGCGACGGTTCGATCGACTGGCTCTGCCTGCCCCGTTTCGACTCCCCCGCCTGCTTCGCGGCCCTGCTCGGCGACGACCGCAACGGCCACTGGTGGCTCGGCCCCGCCGGCACCGAGCGCCGGCTCAGCACCAGGCGCCGCTACCGCGAGAACACCCTGATCCTGGAGACCGAGTGGGACACCGTCGGCGGCACGGTGCGGGTGACCGACTTCATGCCGCCCCGGCAGGCCAATCCCGACCTGGTCCGTGTCGTCGAGTGCCTATCGGGCAGCGTCGAGATGGGCACGCAGATCCGCATCCGCTTCGACTACGGCCGCATCGTGCCCTGGGTGCGCCGCACCGACGGGCTGCTGCAGGCCATCGGCGGGCCCGACTCCGCCTGGCTGCACTCCCCCGTCCCGCTTCAGGGCGGTGACTACGCCCACCGGGCGACGTTCAGGATGTCGGCCGGCGACCGTCTGGCCTTCGTGTTCACCTGGCACCCCTCCCACTCGCCCAAGCCCGAGCAGATCGACCCGATCAAGGAGCTCGAAGAGACCGACAAGATGTGGACCGAGTGGGTCGCGCAGTGCGAGCCGAGGGCCGAGAAGCAGTGGCGCGAGGCGGTCGTGCGCTCGCTGATCACGTTGAAGGCGCTGACGTACGCCCCCACCGGCGGCATCGTGGCGGCGGCCACCACCTCCATGCCAGAGGACCTCGGCGGGGTCCGCAACTGGGACTACCGCTACTGCTGGCTGCGCGACGCCACGATGACGCTCGACGCGCTCATCGGCGCCGGGTACGTCGAGGAGGCGCGCGACTGGCGCGAGTGGCTGCTGCGCGCCATCGCCGGCCGTCCACAGGACCTCCAGATCATGTACGGCGTGGCGGGCGAGCGCCGCCTGCCCGAGATGGAGCTCTCCTGGCTCGACGGCTACGAGGACTCCCGCCCGGTGCGCATCGGCAACGCCGCCGTCAACCAGCTCCAGCTCGACGTGTACGGCGAGGTGATGAACTGCCTCTACCTGTCGCGCGCGTCTGGGCTGACCTCCATCTCGCGCACGTGGGCGATCCAGCGGTCGCTGATGGACTTCCTGGAGTCCCACTGGGACGAGCCCGACGAGGGGCTGTGGGAGGTGCGGGGGCCGCGCAGGCACGGCGGCGGGATCCGTCTCGCCCATCATCAGTTGGAAGCGGCGGCGGTCCAG
>NZ_JBFBIK010000164.1:0-12157 GCF_040685555.1 Sphaerisporangium sp. NPDC088356 | reverse complement strand
CACCAAGGACGTCGCGGCGGCCATCACGGCCGCCGACCCCGCGGCGCTGGCCGCCCAGGTCCGCGCGGGACGCACGGCCACGGTGGTCGTCGGCGGGTCCGAGGTCGATCTCGGGCCGGACGAGCTGATCGTCACCGAGCAGCCGAGGGCGGGCTGGGCCGTCGAGACGGGCGCCGTCGGCACGGGCACCGGCGAGACCGTCGCCCTCGACCTGACGGTCACGCCCGAGCTGATGCGTGCCGGCCTCATCCGCGAGGTCGTCCGCCTGGTCCAGGACGCCCGCAAGTCCAGCGGCCTTTCGATCACCGACCGGATCTCCCTGTGGTGGTCGGCCTCCGGCGACCTCGCCGAGGCGCTCCGGGCGGACGGTCAGCGGGTCGCCGACGAGGTCCTGGCGACCACCATGACCGAGGGCAGCCCGGCCGCCGACCTGCACGAGCACCGCGACGAGGACCTGGGCCTCACCTTCCACCTCACCCGCGCGGAAGCCTGACCGTCCCCGGCGGGCCACAGGACAGCTCCTGTGGCCCGCCATGGCCGGATCTCCACCGAGGGAACCGGCCTGTCGTACCGTCACCTCAGCCACCGGCCGGACCTCCACCCGGCGGTATCCGGTCGGCTCTGGCCTCACTTCATCTCGGCCACCGACCGGATCTCCACCGGGGGGATCCTGCGCAGGCACGTGCGGTCGCCGACCCGCCCCCTGCGGAAGAACTGCGTCTCCAGGGAGATCACGCAGGAGGAGGCCCGGTCCTCCTTCTCGGCGACGTGGCCGGTGCTCGGGACCTCGATCACCTGGGCGTCGCGGTACTGCTCGGCCGCCAGCAGCCCCTCCTCGGTCGGCGTGCTGAGGTCCAGCTCTCCCGACAGGACCAGCACCGGCACGTCGGGCAACCGCCCCGAACCGTACCGCGCCGGCGCCGCGCGGTCGGGCCAGCGGACGCAGAAGTCCCCGAGGTCGACGATCCCGCCGATCCACGCCTCCGGCCTGAACGGCCGGTAGTCGGCCGGGTCCAGCCGCGCCACCCGCGCGGCGTACTGCCTGAACCGCCCCCGCACCGGGGCGCTCCTGTCCCACAGCGCCGGGTAGTCGTTGCACGTCACCGTCACGTACATCGGCAGGCTGAACGTCCCGCCGCGCGCGGCCGACCCGCTGATGGGCCGTACCCGTTCCGACAGCGCCACAAGGGGTCCTACATCTCGCTGGACCGCCAGGCGCAGGGCCTCGGGCAGCCGGCCGTACAGTTCCACATGGCTGGAGGCGAGCTTGTACACGGTGCTGGCGAGCGCCGTGTCGTCCAGGACGCCTCCCGGGTAGCGGATCGGCCTTTCCTGCAGCCGCCGGGCCATGGTCTTCAGGTCGTCCATCACCGCGTCCCCGTCGCACGCGCCCCCCGACCGGCGGCACAGCAGGTGGACGGACCTGCGCATGGCCCGGGCCGCCGGGCCGCCCAGCATGTCGAAGTCCAGCGGGTACGCCGAGGACATCACGATCGAGCGCACGTGCCGGGGATGCCGCTCGGCGTAGACGGTCATCAGGTACGTGCCGTACGACTGGCCGAGCAGGTCGAGCCTGCCGATCCCAAGGTGCGCCCGCACGGCGTCGATGTCGTCAGCGGCGGCGGCCGTGGTGTAGTAGCGGCGCCGGGCGCCGATGTCCCGCGCGCAGGCGTGGACGGCCTCCAGCGCCAGCAGGCGGGAACCGGACAGGTCACTCCATCTCGCCGAGTCGCACCGCAACGGGCCCGACCCGCCGACCCCGCGCGGGTCGACCAGCAGCAGGTCATAGTTGTCGAGCAGGTGACGGTACTCCCTGGCATAGTCCCGGTGCCCGATCACCGCGACTCCGGGCCCGCCAGGGTTCGGCACGATCGTCCCCGCCGCGGGCCGCAAGGTGTCGTGCCTGCGCACCAGCGCGTACGCGACGGTCGTGCTGCCCGCCGAGGGACTGTCCCTGTCCAGCGGGACGCGCAGGCTCCCACAGGTCGCCCCCGCCGGGCAGGCCGACATCGCACCCGCCGCACCCGCGGCGTCGCGAGCGAGATCCGCACGGGCGGACACGGCCGCGCACGGGAGCGACAGGAGCAAGGCGGCGGCCGCGACACTCGCGGCGACGGATCTCAATGTGTGCATGATCCGATCCTCCGCCGCGATCGATCACCCAGTCCGATCTACCGACCCCGGCGATTCCCGGACGTACACCCCCTAGCCCGACGCACGACGAGAATCGCCCCAACGATCAGGATGACCCTCATCACCTTCGACCGGGCGTCGACCTGCTCGTCGCCGCCGGTGAGGGCGTGCGCTTCGACGCGAACAAGGGCACCCCCATGAAGGAGTGGCTCAGCCTCGACCCGGCCTCCGAACAGTCCTGGCCGCAACTCGCCCGCGAGTCCATGGAATTCGTCGTTGGCAGCCTTCGCCCAAAGGAGGTGACCATATAAAGCACCTTCGCGCCCTACATTCCAAGATTGACGAAGCCGTTCGCACTGCCTACGCGCTAGACGAGGAACGGGACCCTGCGATACGCACCCATGAGGCAAGCATTTCCGCTACCCCATTGCCATCGTGGCGGGAGATCGAGCTTGGCCATGGGTTCCACGAGACCCGCCAGGGTGTCCGATTCGCGATCAGCCCGGAGGCTCAGTCTCTAGTCCTGGACAAGCTGCTGGCACTCAACCACTACCGCCACCAGCAAGAACTGAGAGACGGCGTTCAGCGTCCCAAGAAGAAGTCGAACTCCAAGAGGGCAGTCGCAAGTCCTGCCAGCGCGAACTACGCAGAGGCGTCTGATCCAGACTCCCTCGCCCAGCTACGAAAAGGGAGTCCGAGCAGGAGGAAATTTTCGGTGACGGCCTGTTCCCGGCCGAAGGCGCGTTGTTCTGAGAACACGGCAAGAGGGCAGAAGAGCGGAGGCCCTGACGTACGGATCCCCGCTCTTCCTGCCGATCACGCAGTTGGCTGCAAATCGCCGGACTTCACGCCGCTGATAAAGGTGTGCCATCCACTGAGGCCGAGGGCCAGCACAGCACTACCAGGGTTCTTACTGTCCCGGACGGCGACCACACCGCCGATCGCAGCTACCTCAACACAAGCGCCGTTGGCTCCGCTTCGACGGCTCTTTCGCCAAACGGCGCGGGACAGATCGGGGGTCTCTGACATCCTGCGGTTCCTCTCGTTAGAAATCCGCTTTGAGCACGGCAGTCACCAGACCACGGGTGACCTTCGGGCTCGCGGCAACGGCCCGGAGGTGCTCAAATACCAGGCTATACCGCTGGATGTCGCTCTCGTTCTCCAGGAACAGATCGGCCGTCATGCCCTCGATGTAGATCACATCTTCGTTGCCCTCGCCGAACTGCATGAGGATGAAGCTGCCATGCATGCCCGCATGCGCACCATCACCGAAGGGCACCACCTGGAGCGTGATATTCGGCTCTTCGGACACGTCACAAAGCCGTTGTAGCTGGGCGCGCATCACCTCCCGACCACCCACCTGGCGGTGGAGTACCGCCTCGTCGATGACGGCCCAAAGGTGTAGTGGCTGGTCACCGGTGAGTGAAGCCTGTCGCCTCCGCCGCGCTTCGACCCTGGCCTCGACCTCCTCGGGGCTCGCCATCGGCGGCATGCAGCGGATGACGGCCCGAGCGTAGTCCTCCGTCTGCAGAAGCCCCGGTACGAACAGCGATTCGTAGTTGAGCAGCCTTCGGGCTTCCTGCTCGAAGCCGATATAAGCCGTGTACTGATCAGGTAGTGGCGGCTCGAAGGCGTGCAGCCAGCCCCGTTCGCCGGATTCCTTCAAGACCGCGAGAAGCTCGTCCCGTAGCGGGCCCTCAACGCCGTAGAGATCAAGAAGCGCCTTCAGAGTTCGCGCTTGGGGACGCGAGCGAGCGGCCTCGATTCGGTAGAGCGTTACGCCGTTGATGCCGGTGACTTCGGTGACCTCGTCCCTGGTCATGTTCGAAGCCGCTCGGAGCTTTCGCAATTGGGAGGCCAGACGCCGAAGCCGGACGGTGGGGGTGGCAACTCGACCTGACATGCGGGCCCTCTCTCTGCTGTGACTACACGCGCAGTCATTGCGTTTTCCTTGACTACAACCGAAAGTAGTCGTTAGATTACCCAACGTTGCGAGATGGCGCAGGCGAAGCCGAGGGTCGAGGGCATCGATTCCAGCGCCGCGCCGCCCTCCTGTCCAAGATCTCTCTCGATTGGGGCAGCACCGTGAACACAACGAGCGTCCGGGCGATGGAGCCACCCCCATGAGCCGCCTCGCGCTGGCGGCCCTCCCCGGCTCGGTACGCGCCGCCCGCCGGCACGTCCACGATCTCCTGCGGAAATGGGAGCTTCCCCACCTCATCGAGGCCGCCGAGCTGGTCGTGTCCGAGCTGAGCACCAACGCCGTCAAGGCGACGGGCCTCACCACCGACAGCCCCGGCTACGGCGAGCTGTCCAACGGCCTCAACGCCATTTGCGTCAGCCTCTACCTCGCCGGCGCACACGCCGTGATCGAGGTCTGGGACTCCAGCGACAAGCCCCACACCGCGAGGACGCCGACGCTGACGACGAGGGAGGACGCGGCCTCCTGCTGGTCGAGGCCTTCACCACCCAGTGGGGGTTCCACCGGCCCGAGACCGGCGGCAAGGTCGTCTGGGCGTGGATCCAGGTCGATCCATGCTGACCAGCACGGCATCCGTGACCGGTCCTGGAGGCTACGCCTTGAGATTCGACGCCGAGCTGTACCAGGTCGCCGACGCGCTCCAGCACGACAACCCCGGCTGGCTGATCATGGGGGCGACCTGGCGGCGAAAGTTCTGCGCCTTCTCCGGCTTGGTCCACACGACCTGCGTGATCGTCGAGTCCACCACCGCGGAACGGCTCGTCGTCCTCATGCGCCAAGTCGAAGCCGAGGCCCGAACCACATTGGCCTCTCCCTGACACGAGAAGCGCGAAACACCCATCCCGCATCGCCTGACCGACCATTTCGCACCTGCGGCGAAACGGCGACATCTCTGCCCAGAGCACCTCGTCCCCTCCGGCCGCACCCGGTTGCGGGTAGGTCTGCTCGTCCCCCGTGGACATGGACGCAAAGACGCCAGGCGTCGTCCCCCTCATTCCCGAGAAGGTGCCCTATGGAGTCATTCGAACGTGCCCGGCTTGATTCATACTTCGCCAAGATCATGACGCAGGTCGTACCCGGCGAGCGGCCGACCTGTTTCATGGTCACCCACCTCCTGCCTGAGCGCCCGAGCTTCGTACATGCGGTCTCCTCCCTCTCCCGGCTGCGCGCCGTGCTGCCCAAGCCGAAGTCGATCGACACCACGGCGCGACGCGAGGTCGAGCGTCTGATCCCCTGCGACGCTCTCTCCCGCGAACTGTTCGGGACACCGGAGGCGGCCCTGGAGTACTTCGAGTCACGCGCAGCCGGCGAGTATCTCGTACTCCTGCGGCGGCTATTTCGCGCCGTCCCTACCCGCGTTGTGTGAGCGGTTCTCCGGGTCCGTCCTCGGTGTGGTGGAGGACACCGAGAACGGGCACCGGCGCTACGCCCAGCTCGGCAAACCGCCCTGCCCGGTGGTCTCCGTCGCCCGGTCCCCGCTCAAGGACCCGGAAGACTTCCTGGTAGGACAGTCCGTGGTGTTCTCCACCGAGGCGCTCATGCGAGGCCGAGGGGACATCCCGCACGGCCGTCCGGCCCTGGTGATCGGCTTCGGCAAACTCGGCAGCTCCATCGCCCGGCTCCTGCATGCCAAGGGAGTGCAGGTCACCGTGCACGACATCGACCCTGTGCGACGTACGCAAGCACTCAGCCAGGGATTCGCCGTAGCCCGGGATCGCGAAGCGGCCCTGGCCGGAGCGGGACTCGTGCTGTGCGCCACGGGCGCGCTGTCGCTGCGGGGCGAGGACTTCCCCCACCTTCGCAACGGCGCGTACGTCGCCACCGTCACGAGCAGCGAAGACGAGCTCGAACTCGACGGCCTCCCCGAGGTGTACAGCCGAGCCGTCGCCGGCGAGCACATCACCCGATACCAGACCACCGGCCACTACTTCTATCTGCTCAACGAGGGCAACGCCGTCAACTTCCTGCACGGTGCCAGCGTGGGACCGTTCATCTACCTCGTACAGGCTGAGATACTCGCCGGAATCCAGATGCTCAGCCGCGGCGACCTCACCCCCGGCATGCACGAGGTCAGCGCGACCGACCGAGCCGCCATCGCGGCGACCTGGCTCAACTCATTCAACAGGTGATCCATGGCCATCACGGCACAGCACATCCGCGAGACCCTGACGGGCTACCTCGCCGCTCACCCGGACGAGGCGGCGGCACTCACCCCCGTCCTCGACCTCCTGGACGATGGGGCGGACATCGCGACCCGGAAGGAATTCCGGGGCCACGTCACCGCCGGAGTCATCCTGACCAACGACCGGGGACGCATCCTCCATGTCCACCACCGAGCTCTCGACACCTGGTTGCTTCCCGGCGGTCACCTGGAAGAGGTCGACGAGACCCTACTCGGAGCGGCGCTCCGGGAGCTTTCGGAGGAGACGGGCATCCCGGCCGAGGCCGTGATCCCCATGGGAGACGGACCGCTCCACGTCGACGCGCACCCCATCCCCGCCAACGACGCCAAGGGCGAACCAGAGCACCGGCACTTCGACTTCCGCTTCCTGTTCCGCACAACCACCGACATCACCGACCTGCAAACCGAAGAGGTCATCGCCGCCGCGTGGCGCCCCGCCGAAACCATCCTCGACCAGCGGCTACGCACACACCTACTCGCCGTACTGCGCTGACAACATCGCTCTCATACACGCATTCGAAGCCATGCAAGGCAGTGCAGGAAGGCGGAGAAGCTACACAGAAATCCCTTGATCGGCCTCTGAAGCGGGCGGATGATCGGCGCTCGCCGGAAGAGTCGCACCTCTCGGAGGGAGTACACGCATGAGACCGGGCTCGCCCGCGAAGAATTCCAACGCCCAAGCTGTCACGGCTCGCATTGCCACTGGCCGCTCGTTCCCCGGCTCGCGGTGAACATCATGGGACAGCTGCGTGAAACGATGTCGCAATGGATCAGAGTATTAACCATAACGGGCGACCGATCACTGAGCTCATTTCAACCTGATGGTGCAGGTCACGGGCTCGTTGCGGATCGTCGGTCTTGATCCAGAAGTAGAGAAGCCTCTGGTAGAAGGGTTGTCGACCAAGATCAACCATCACACCAGAGGCTTGTGTGCTGCTTCTGGTGTTGGTCCACCTGCGTAAAGGTGAGACATTCGCCGAGGTCGCAGCTGGATTCGGGGTCGGTACGGCCACCGCTTGGCGCTACGTCCGCGAGACCGTCGCCTTGCTGGCCGACCGCTCGCCCACCCTCGATCAGGCACTCCGTACGGCCAAGCGCGCCGGATACGCCTTCGTCGTGCTCGACGGCACTTTGATCGCCATCGACCGGGTCGCCGCCGATCGGCCGTATTACTCCGGCAAACACAAGAAGCACGGCATGAACATCCAGGTCATCGCCGCTCCGGACGGCACGCCTGTGTGGACCTCGGGCTCGCTTCCGGGCTCGGTACACGACCTGAAGGCGGCTCGGATCTGGGGCATGATCCGGCGCCTGGAGGCGGCCGGGCTGATCGCGCTTGCTGACAAGGCGTACGTCGGTGCAGGTCAAGGGGTGCTTGTGCCGTACAAGGGCAGGAACAAGCCGCAGTCACAAAAGACGGCCGACTCCGCCCACGCCAAGCTCCGCGGGGCCCGGAGAGCGTGCCAATGCCGTCCTGAAGAGCTGGCGCATTCTGCGGAAACTACGCTGCTGCCCTCTTCATGCAGGCCAGCTCGTCAAGGCGATCTTCGTGCTTCAGGCCCGGGAAGCACGTTCAGTACATGTAACACCGACCAAAACACACTTTTGTGCGATTGAGGCGCATCGCACAGACTTCTCCGATACGCTCTGATTGTGACTGATTACCGTCTCGACGGGCTGAACGCCCGCAGCTTCGAGCATCTCGTCCAGGCTCTATGCGTCAACGCTATGACAGGTACCGTTACCCCTTTCGGAGATGGGCCCGACGGTGGTAGGGAAGCGACGTTCGAGGGGCCGACGAGATATGGGGTCGGAGCGGATAAATGGGATGGTTACGGGGTTGTGCAAGCGAAATTCTTGCAGCGGCCGACCGATACGAGTACCAATAATAAATGGCTGCTCAAAGAATTGAGAGCGGAGCTAGCGAGATACAGGAAGCGCAACTCGAAACGAAAAATGGACTACTATATCGTTGCCACCAACATTGCGCTAACGCCGGTGGCAGATGTGGGGAGTAAGGACAAGGTTTTCGCTGAGCTACAGCAGTTTGCGAGGAAGTACGGGCTGAAGGGCGTTGATGTCTGGGACTACGACAAGATTCGCATTCTACTTGATAACAATGAAGACGTGCGGAGAGCCTATTCAGCTTGGACCACGCCAGGAGATGTACTGGCGGATCTTGCAGAGGCATTAAAGCCTCAGCGGTTAGATTTCCATCGGCTAATCGTGAACTTTTTACAGAAAGAAATGTTAGCCGATCAGTTCGCCAAACTCGAACAGGCCGGCCATTCAGCGGATGAGGCGATACCGCTCTCTCAGGTGTTTGTGGACGTTCCCGTTGCACTCGAGGCACACAGCGATCTCGTCGAGAATTCCACTGCTGGACAAAAGTCGCGCTACTTCGCAGATCTGATCATTCGCGAGGCATCCGTGCATTGCCGTGAAGACGGTTGGCGGATAGGCACAGAGTCTCCGCGTATAGTGCCTGGGCGGCACGTCCTGATCGGAGGCCCTGGCCAGGGGAAAACCACGGTCGGGCAGTACATCTGTCAGGTATTCCGGGCTGCGTTGCTTGCCGAGGTTCGTGTCTCTGCGGTGGACCAAGAATCCTTGACCATTGTCCGAGCAATTCAGCGACAATGGGACGACGGCGTGCTTGCCGTACCGGGAGCGCGTCGCATCCCATTTCGAGTGGTGCTAAGTGAGTTTGCTAAGAGTCTCGCCGATGGGCATACTTCGGGTCTCTTGGCCTATCTCACGGCCCTATTTAATGCTAGGACAAATGCAGACCTAAAGGTCTCCCAATTCGAGGCGTTATTGACTGCTTATCCAAGCATCCTAATCCTCGATGGGCTGGACGAAGTGCCGGCCTCGACCAACCGCAGCCAGGTGCTCAGTTCGGTCAAAGAGTTCTGGGCCGACATAGCCGCTTCAAAGATCACAACCTCGGGCATCGACATTCTGGTCGTTGCTACGAGCCGCCCCCAAGGGTACAACGAAGACTTCTCTCCGAAGTTCTACTCGCATCACTGGATGATCCCACTTTCGGCAGCCCAGGCGATCGAGTACGGTGGAAAGTTGGCCGAAGTTAGATTCAGCGGCGATACCGACCGTGTTGCAAAGGTCCAACGACGGATTCGGCGTGCCGCCGAGAACGACGCCACTGCTCGTCTAATGCGGAGCCCTCTTCAGGTCACTATCCTCACGCTGCTGCTGGACCGTATGGGCCAGCCGCCACAAGAACGCTGGCCTCTGTTCGACGAGTATTTCAAGCTGATCTATCAGCGGGAAATCGAGCGGGACATTCCCGCTGCCGCGATCCTGCGGGAGTACAAGTCCAACATCGTCACCGTACACCGGCAGGTGGGCCTGCTGCTTCAAGTAGAGGCTGAGAGGTCCGGTGGGACTGATGCAAGATTGACAGTTGAGCAGTTCAAAGAAGTCGTGAAGCACCACCTCAGAGATGAAGGGCATCAAGGTGAGACGCTCACCACTTTGACTAACTCCATTATCGAAGCTGCCGCAAACCGGCTGGTCTTCCTCGTCGGGCTTGAATCAGGTCAGGTCGGCTTCGAGATCCGCTCTCTCCAGGAGTTTATGGCAGCTGAAGGGTTGATGGCTGCTGGTGACACGACGACTCAGGACCGACTAAAAGCCGTCGCAGGTAACACCAACTGGCGTAACGTCTTCCTCTTCGCTGCCGGGAAGTGTTTCTTCGACCGGCAATATCTGCGCGACACTATCCACACAGTCTGTCACGAGCTTAACGAGGATCTAGATGATAAGACGGCACGGCTCACGCTGGCGGGCTCGGAACTGGCCCTCGATGTTCTAGAGGAGGGCTCAGCTCAGCGCCAGCCGCGTTGGAATCGTATGCTTACCCGAACTGCGCTGCGTCTGCTAGATGATACATCGAGCGATTGGCCTCAAAGGCTCGCTGAGATTTGGGTAAACGAGACGTCTGACGTGTTTATCTCGGAAATCTGCTCCAGAATTGAAAGAGGTGAGCCGACATCAGCCCAGAATGCCTGGCTATGCCTTGTCCACCTTGCGGTGCACTCTGGTTCCGTATTTACCGAACTACTTACGGATCTACTCGACGCCCGTCACATCGATGAAGGGCTATTCAAGGTTTTCCTCCAGCATGGCAATCCCGCCTCTCTTGCGTTAAACGAATTCCTAGGTCGTGTTGTGTTGCATTATCCAGCGGCTCTTTTCGTCAATTCCGTCATCCACTTCATTGCAGAAGACGAGAATGACGTACATCGGCGATGGGACAATCCCCATGTACCCGGCTGGCTCGAACCACTGACTGAGAAACTTCGTAAATCCCGATTTCTGCGCCAGGGGCAACCTCGGATTCAAGTTCGAAATAGCGAAACCCTGCTGCTGCGGGTGTCAGTCCCATCGGTCGAGGAGTCTCTCGAGATATCCCAGAAGCTCGACTCGTTCCCTGGAGGTGACCATGGATGGGCCAGTGTCAAGGCATGCTTCGACTTTCTGAAATCGCCAAACAAGGGGACCCTAGCCAATGCGCTCAAGGCGAGCGCAGGCGATCTCAGCGGTAATACCCGATACTGGCTTGCCTCGATGGCTCCTTGGCCTCTCCAAGAAGCCATGCTGGCCGCCCGAGATGCAAATCATTGCGAAGCACTGGCGAACGCTGCTATAAATGGACTTCTGGGCGATACAGAGGACTGGCTCGCCTGCGAGCTGAACTGGCTCGAGCGGGGAATATCTATAGATGAGATTACCGATGGGGATATCTTAGAGGCTGGCCTATCCGGCCGTAGCTGGCTTCCAGTCAGATGCATGGATAAGCAGGTTCGTGGAACCCCCAGTCATTTGCTTGACAGTCTCGTTGATGCTGTGTGTACCGCACCCGCAGGCGTTGGGCGCGATTTCATCGCCCAACTAGCTGGACGGATGATAATAGGTAATGAGTTAAAGGCGGCCCCTGATGCTGGTACTCGTGCTGGCTTCCTGGAGGCCGTAATTGACTCGTCTTGGATATTGGGTTTGAAATGTTTGCTAGCCCTTCTCCCTGATGGACTAGTCGAGGGGCATTGGAGGACGCGTCTCGTAAGCTCCATTCCGGGCATAAAGGCTGGGTTCTTTCTATTCCACGGCTCTTCACGCCTAGCTGAGGATATTCAGCAGGCTTGGCTTAGCAATCGGGATGCTAAAGAGCTGCTACTTATTCTGGCCCACCTGGGTGACCCATATGAACGCAATCCACAATTCATTCAAGAGATGGCGGCCTTAAATGTTTCTGGCGACTCTGACAGGATCAAATTTGCGCGGCTAGCGCTGTTGCTGCGGGGGTCTTATTGGGATGAGATGGTCGCGGATCAGGTGCGCGAATTAATTTTCAATGATACCGATACAATGGTGCAGTTGGTGCAAGCCGTTAACCAGAGCACAGGCTCGGTGAGCGAGGACGAAGCTGTCCTCTTGCACCTCCATGATATCGCCTTGATTTCCGGGGCACAGCTTGTGTACCTTAATCGCGCACTGCGAGAGCGGATGAGGGCTCGACAGAGCGCGCTTACGTCCGCCGCTTCCTGGACAAGGCTTGGCTTCTCGCCCGAACTTTCGCGGCTGATTGAACCCATTGCTGTCAAAATGGATTGATGGGCCAGGCGTCGATGTTGACCCCGCCCGCATTTCGCATCCAAAGGCAGGATCAATACAAGGCAGGAAGCAGATCACCTACTCACGTAGGTCGTTGCTGTAGGGTCCACGTAGGATAGGCCGCTGTGCAACGACTTGCCCTCTTCAATCTGGACAATACTTTCGTCGACCTCCACGGCCCCGGCGTGGAGTGAGTTCGATGTGGCATGAGGGGGTTCGGCCGGAGA
>NZ_JBFBIK010000163.1:0-12839 GCF_040685555.1 Sphaerisporangium sp. NPDC088356 | reverse complement strand
TCGGACTATTACCACCCTATCGGGCGGTATGTCCGGAATCTCTGGAGCACCTCAGGGCCTCATTGCGGCGCCTGGAGCTGCTCAATCTTGAGCCGCTGAGCTGCTGTTCCATTCCGGCCTCAGGGCCGGGCCTCATTGCGGGGACATGACGCAGGATTTCGACGGCCATTTGGGCACGACTTCTATGTGGTCTCATGGCTGGGCCTCATTGCGGCACCTGCTTGGTGGTGCGCTGGACGCCGGCCTTCCCGCGTTCCATCCCGGCCTGCGCGCCGGGCCTCATTGCGGCGACGATGCCGACTTCAAGCAGGCACTGCAGGGCAGGTTTCCCGGCCTCATTGCGGCTGGATGGGCGCCCACTATGAGGCCAATGACCATGATTGTTCCGTCCCGGCCTCAGTGTCGGGCCTTATTGCGGCAGCTCGGGCGGATGGCGGTTCGGCCGACCGCACCGCAGTTCCATCCCCGCCTCAGGGCCGGGCCTCATTGTGGCAAGCTGAGCTATCGGCTGATCTGGCTGCTGGAGCAGGTTCTATCCCGGCCTTAGCGCCGGGCTTTCATTGCGGCAGCGGCGCGTACTAGCCGTGCACGCCCTCGGGTGGCGGATTCATCCTGCCCTCGGGGCCGGTTTCATTGCAGGTCGTAGCACTCTCGCTCAGGTGCCATGGGGCGCCGCTGTTCTATCCCGGCCTCAGTGCCGGACTTCATTGCGGCCAGGTGGCGACCAAGATGTCGCAAGCGCCGTTCTTGGTTCCGTACCCGGCCTTAGCACCGGCTTCATTGCGGCGCCCGGTAGATCGCCGCTGCGTCGATCTTGCTGGAGTTTCATCCCGGCCTCCAGTCGCTGGCGATCAGCTCGGCTGCCGTCGTTGCTCCATCCCGGTCTCAGCGCCGATGCCTTATTGCGGCTCCCACGGCTTCACGGTCGATGGTGGGAGGCCGGTGCTCGACCCCGGCCTAGGCAGTGGATCTCATAGCTGCCGTACTGCTTACAGTGAATGAGACTCAGCTACCAAGTTTGTAGTTGTGGGGACGAAGGCAGATCGTCCTGGCTATGGTGACTACGCCGCACGCGGAAGACTCGGGGGCCTGCGGACGGCCACCCCCTTAATCCAGCAGGAGGTTGCATGTCAAAGAGTGCGCCCGGGCGTGGGATCGCCGACCTCAGGGAGGTAGTCCTGTACGTCATCGTGCTAGTGATCGTTCTAAGGGTCATCCAGGGATACCCGGGTTGGCAGGTCGCATTCAGCAGCCCATGACGTACACATGACGTGGATGCCCTGCTCGGGGCATCCACGCAGTGGGGCCGGTATTCGAAATCACTGATACCGGAGATGTTCGGCCCAATGATCAACTGAGTCGCATTCACTGGCCGCAATCGAGCTACGCCTGCGACGTAGAGAACTCCACCCTAGGGGATGTTGCCGCGTGCCCGTCGCGATTGTCGGTGGGAGCCGCTAGGTTGCGAATCCTTCGTGGATTTCACTGAAACCTCAGTGTGCCCTCAAGGAGGGTCTCATGCGTGATGACCGACACGTAGAAGCGTTCAGCGAGTTCGTCTCGCGTGCGGTGGGCGAAGCGTGGGCGCCCTACACCTACCAAGCCAGCCTCGCTCAAGACGGGTTGCCGGATCTGTTGCGGATGCCGACGGGGGCGGGGAAGACGCTGGCGGCTGTGCTGCCGTGGCTGTGGCGTACGTATTCGTTCTCCGAGGTCACACCTTCGCGGCTGGTTTACGTGCTGCCGCTGCGGACTTTGGTGGAGCAAACGGCTCGCGAGGTGGCGGGGTGGCTCTTAAACCTGGGTAAACGCGCCTCTCGCGCCCCTGAGGAGGTCAGCGACGAGGACGAGGTGGTCCTTCAGGTCCTGATGGGCGGGGCCGGTCGGCAAGATGACGCCTGGCAGTTGGCGCCGGGCAAGCGTGCCATTCTCATCGGCACGCAAGACATGGTCTTGAGTCGTGCCTTGATGAGGGGATACGCGGAGACACGGTCGAGGTGGCCCATCTCCTACGCGCTTCTTCATTCGGACACTCAGTGGGTCTTCGATGAGACTCAGCTGCTTGGGCCGGCGCTTCCCACGAGTGCTCAACTTCAGGGGTTAAGGGACAAGCTAGGCACGGCATCGCCGACGAAGACGATGTGGATGTCAGCAACTCTTGCGGAGGACGGGCTGGCCACCGTCGACCACGATGTGACCGGTCTGCGGACGGTCGAGCTGTCGGCGGAGGACCGGGCAGGCGCATTGGCGAAGAGGCTGAATGCGACTAGGACAGTCGAGCGGCTTGATCTTCCGGCGGACTCCAAAACGTACCCCAGCGTCCTGGCCCAGGCGCTCCTTGAACGGCACCGGCCAGGCACCCGGCTGATCGCGGTGCTGAACACCGTGGAGCGTGCCAATGCGCTGTGTGAGGCGATCCGGAAAGCGACCTCAGAGGCTGACGTGGTGTTGATTCACTCTCACTTCCGGCCGCCGGAACGCAGAAAGTTGATGGAGTTGGTCACGGCCGACCCACCCGAGGCAGGAAGGATCGTGATCAGTACGCAAGTCCTTGAGGCGGGGATCGACATCTCCTCCAGGACGTTGTTTACCGAGGCAGCGCCGTGGAGTTCGATCGTGCAGCGGGCCGGTCGGTGCAACCGCAGTGGAGAGTACGGCGCGACATCGCTCCTATGGGGTCTTCCGCCGCACGGGCGCAATCCGGCAGCGCCCTACAAGCAGGACGACGTGGACGACGCGACGGTGGCGCTCGGTGAGCTGGAGGGCTGCGCGGTCACATCTACGCAACTGCAGCGGCATCCGGTTAAGCAGATGCCCGAGCTGCATGCCGTACTGCGGCGCAGGGATCTGCTGCAGCTGTTCGACACAATGCCGGACCTCACGGGCGCGGACATCGACGTAAGCCCGTGGATCCGGGATGGCGACGACAACGGCGTTTTCGTTGCGTGGCGGGATTGGTCCTCCAGTGGAGGCCGACCGGCTGAGGATGAGCTACAGCCTTCCCGCGACGAGCTGTGCCCGGCGTCGATCGCCGATGTGAAGAAGCTGGCCGTTCCCGACAGTGGCGTGTGCCGGGTCTGGGTGAAAGACCGCGTCACGGGAAACTGGCGCTGGGCTTCGCGGCCAGACATCGTGCCCGGTGCTGTGGTGATCGCTGATGCGTCCGCTGGGGGTTACGACGCCATGCTGGGCTGGGCTCCGGCGAGTCGCGTCCCAGTTGAGCCAGTCGCGCTTGCCGAAACGGACACGGGGGAGCTTTCGGGTGAGCGAGATGGCGATGCCATCGGCGACGACGCCTTGTCGCACGGGCAGCCATGGGTGGGGCTTTCCCAGCACCTAGAGGATGTGGAAGCAGAGGTCACTCTGATCGCCGACGAACTGCCATTACCTGGCCTCGCTGCGGCGCAGATCACTGCGGCGGCTCTCGCGGGGCGCTACCACGACCTGGGCAAGTGCCATGAGGTGTTTCAAGAGACGCTCAGGAAATCGGGCCCGAATCCACCAGCCGGGCTTCTGGCGAAGTCACCCAACTCCGGCCCACGGTATTCGCGCAGGTACCTGCGGCATGAGCTGGTCAGCGCGTTGATGCTGACACATCCCGACTGCCGGTTGCTGGATGGTCAGCAGGAACGGGACTTGATCGTGTATCTGGTGGCCGCTCACCACGGCAAGGTGCGGATGAGTGTTCGCTCCGTCAGGGATGAAGCCTTGAGGAATCCGCCGCTGGTGCTCGGGGTGGCGGAAGGAGACCGTACTCCCGCGCTTGAGCCGACGCAGCGCGAGCACGTCGGCCCTCTAACCCTGTCGACGTCGTCGCTCCGGATGGGCGCAGGGGAGGGCGACTCCTGGACGGCCAGGGCGGTGGGGCTTCGCGATCGTCAGGATTTGGGACCGTTCCGGCTGCCGTATCTGGAGGCGCTCGTGCGCATCGCCGACATGAGGGTCAGCAAGGCGTACCGGGAGGGCAAATGAACCGGATTAAGCTGTACGGCTGCCGTGCGGACGTGCTGGCCGGCTACCTGCAGGCACTCGGCCTGCTTAGGGCGGTCGCGGGACAGATCGACCCCCAAGCTCGGTTGCACTGGCGAGGTGATGTTGCCTCGCTCGACACCGTGCTGAGCGAGGAGGAGCTGTTCACATGGCTGGTGCAGGCGTACGTGCCCGCTCCGATCGTGTCGCCGTGGAACTCTGGCTCCGGGTTCGCAGGCAACGGTAAGAGTCGCAGCGCTGAACATGCCTTGGCCAGCGTCCGAGACGCCGAAGATGACCGTTTCCGCCTGCTGCGCGAGGCCATCGTGAAGAGCGAGCAGATCGTGGCGGAAGGACGTCGCCGCGGATGGGGAGGCAGCAAGGACGAGTTATGGGCCAAGGATCGCAAAATCGACGTGGTCAAGCTCTGCCGGGCGCTTCTTCCTGACGAGGCGCTGCCCTGGCTGGATGTCGCGGTCACGCTGACACTCGACGACCTGGCCTTCAACGCCCTTGCCGGGACGGGCGGCAACTTCGGCCGACAAGACCTGTCGGCGACCTATTACGAACGCCTACTGAGGCTCATGGGAGTCAAATCTAAACCGGCTGAAAGCCGCAACTGGGCCGAGGCCGCGCTACTGGGCCGGGAAGATGTCGCCTACCTGCGAGACACCGTCGGCCAGTACGACCCAAGCCGGGCCGGAGGGATCCACTCGGCCGCTGACGAAAAGGGAGACGGCTTCGCCAACCCGTGGTCTTTCGTGCTGGTCATGGAAGGGACGCTGCTGTTCGCCAGCGCGGCGGTACGCCGCAACGGGACCGGCAGATCCTGGGAGGCCAAGCCCTTCTTCACCCACTCGACACCTCTTGGCCACGGCAGCGCAGCCGAGTACGAGTCAGTCAAGGGTGAGCAGTGGGTGCCGCTGTGGGACCAGCCCGCGGGGGCTGGCGAAGTGGCCCAGCTGATCGGGGAGGGGCGGGCGCAGTGGCGGCACAAGCAAGCGTCCTCTGGGCTGGAGTTCGCGATGGCCCTGGCCACGCTCGGGGTGGATCGAGGTCTGACCGGTTTTCACCGCTTCGTGATCGCCGAACGTCTGGGGCAGAACCCTCTGGCGATCCACGCCGGAAAGATCAAGGTTGCGTCCCGCCCGGATGAAGCGCTACTCCGCCAGCCCTACACGTGGCTGGAGCAGGTGCGGCGGGCAGGGCCTACCAATGCTGTGGCCACCGCGCTGCGCCGGGTCGAACGTGAACTCTTCGCCTTCGCCGCGGGTGACGGGGTCAGTGCGCTCGCCAAATTCATGATCGAATTCGGCCGCCTGCACGAACTCGTCGGACGATCCCGCCAGCTGCGATCACAGGTCAAGCCCTATACCGTGAGAGACTCCCAACCTGACTGGCTCAAGGCACTAGAACATCTCAGTGAGGGCCGGGAGGAGCTGTGGCTTGCCGCCGGATTCGCTACCCTGCACGACAATCCCAGAGCCGCCGGACCGGACATCCGAGCGTTGCTCACGCGATCCGACGGCAGAGCCTGGCAGGACGCTCCTGGGTGCGGCGTCGACCTGTTCGGAGCAACGCTGGTGCGAGCACTCGCCCAAGCGCACCGGATCCGCGTCATCAAGGCCCAAGACAACCGGCTCAGCGTGAACAGCGAGGACAGCGCGGTGCGTGGCGTCCAGACGGCCTTCGACTATGGGCAGCGACTCCCGATCAGTCTGATTGGCCAGTTCATGGCCGATCCATCGCGGGACGATCTCGTGGCCGACTACCTGCGCGGGCTGCTGGCCCTCGGGTGCCGCTCCCGCACGGAGGCGGCTTGGCCACAGATTGGTCCCCTGGTGCCTGACTGGGGGCTGTCGCTGTTTGTGCCCTTCTTCAGCACCGGTGATCTCACCGTCCGGGTGCGCGACCGGCAGAGCGGAGAACAGCAGAACCGTCCCGTACGGCTCGCGCCGCAACCGGATTGGATCTCCCGGATGGCCGCCAGGGGCGTCAATGCGGTGTCCGCAGACGCCATGCGCCGGCTGCGGATCGCCGGACTGGACCCGCGAGTACGAGTCGTGCCCACATCACATGCAGACGGGACGCGGCTCTCTGCGGTCCTTCTGCTTGCCATGACCCAGCTTGACCGAGAGAGATCGCTGACGCGGATCTGCGTCGCCGAAACCAAACGTCATGACCTCCCCGAACAGCAAGGAGTACCCGCGTGACCCCCCTGGACCAGCCACGTCTGCGCTACTCGGCCGACCTCCAGCCCGTGCTCGGGTCGACCTTTCAGGCCACCAATTTCCCCGACATCGGCTCAGCCAAGTTCCAGCGTGCCAAGGGCGGCGACAGCCTGCTCGTCGAGTCGGTCCAGTCGATGGTCAACCGCCTGGAGGGGATGGCCTGGGATCGCGGTTCGCACCGGCCCGTCGGCCTGATCGAGGCACTGCCGTACGTGCGTGTGCACCGTAAGGACAACCCGGAGGAGTACCTCACCTCCAGCCGCGAGGAAGCCCACAGGCTGGCATCAGCGTTCGTCCGTGAAGCCACGACCTTGGATGGCAAGCCCATGGTGGAGGTCATCCGGGACCGGCTCGGGCTGGTCAAGGACACGCCTCTCAACTATCCCCGCATGGCACATGCTCTGCTGGAGCTTGACCCGTTCTGCCTGCTCCACGGGATCTTCTTCAGCCGCAAGGAATGGCTCGGCCAGCCAAGGTTCACACGGGCGGTGTCCGCCGTCATCGAAGCGCACGACGTGCGAGAGGTGATCAGCGGCGGCCGTAAGGCCGACCACGTGCGCCACCAGCTCGGAGAGGGCGGCGGCACCAGCGAGGGTTACGGCTCGGTTCCCTTCCATCGGGTCGAATGGACGGCTGGGGAGATCAAGGCCATGTTTGTCGTGGACGTCGACCTGCTTACGTCCTACGGCCTGGGCGCTGCGGTCACCGAGCTGCTGGTGCTCATTGCCCAGTGGGAGATCCGTACGCTCCTGTCCCGCGGGCTCCGGCTTCGCACGGCCTGCGACCTGGAAGTCACCGAAGAGCCGAAGGAACTGCCGCAGCAGGCGGAACTTCAGACACGGATCGCCGAGCTGATCGCGGCCGAAGGCCTCGGTGCTGAACCGATCACCGTGCTGTGGAAGGGCTGACATGGCTGTCGTCCTGGCCATGCATTTCCCCTGGGGGCGGTATCACGCCACCCCCTGGGGGCGCTACGTCAACGAAGGAGCGGTGGAAGTGCCACCGTCACCGTGGCGTTTGCTGCGCGGTCTGTACTCGGTTTGGCAGCTGCGGGCACCCGAATTGGATGCTCGCGTCGTTCACGGACTGCTGGGCCGGCTCGCCATCCCGCCGTCGTACATGATCCCGCCCTATCGGATCGCCCACTCTCGGCACTACTACCCCGACAGCAAACATCGCAGTGGGTCCGTGAGTGTCGATAAGGCTGTGGACGCCTTCGCTGTTCTCGATGGCAACCAGACCATCTACGCCATCTGGCCGATCGATCTCGACCCTGAGCAGTCGGATGCTCTGGCAAGGTTGGCCAAGTCGATGCCCTACATCGGCCGGGCTGACTCCACGTGTGACGTCGAGGTGCTGGACCGCCTGCCGAAGGAAGCGACCGGGCATCGGCAGGCTGAGCCGATCGGCATGGACGACGAAGCCCTCAGCAGCAACCACGAGCTGGCGGACCTTCTATCCCCGGACTTACCGCTCGATTTGGACGCGCTGATCGCCCGTCCGGTCGACGTGCGCGCCAACAAGCTGCTCTTTCCGCCCGGATCCAGAAAGATCTCCTACGCGGTACCGACGCCATCTCGGGCGTCCCGGCCCGTGCGCCATGTGCAAGGGAAGTTCACCGTAGTGCGGCTGGCGGTAAGCGGAATCGTGCAGCCGCCGATGGGACACGCGGTTCCGCTGATGGATGCCCTGCGCGGCGCCTGCATCAAGGTTCTCACCCGCCGAGGTGGGATGTCGGACAGCCTGCTCGCGGGGAAATCCGCCGATGGGACACCGATGGGTGATGCACATCGCCACGCCCATTTCCTGCCCTTCGACAGCAACGGTGACGGGTGCATCGACGAAGTCATCGTGTGGACTCCCGGTGGTCTTTCCGCACACGAAGTCCACGCGCTGGACACCGTAACCAGGCGGAGCGTAGGGGTGCCGGAAGGGGTAACCGGACCACGCGATCTCCAAATGCTCCTTACCGCATCCGGCGATGAGTCCCTCTTGCCTACCGAGTGGAACCACCGTTCGCGTCGCTGGAAGTCCATCACGCCCTTCGTGCCCTCTCGCCACCGCAAGCCCCGCCAAACGCCAGCCACTTACCTTCACGACGAGGTGGTCCGGGAACTGGCCTACCGCAGACAAGCCGTCCCGGATGTCGTGGTGAAGGAGAAACCTGACTCCAGCTTCGTCGGCTTCACCCGGCAGAGGTGGCGCGGCAAGAGATCCGCTGAGACGCGCCCCGGTTACGGTCTTGAGCTGGAGTTCGCTGAACCCGTCGAGGGACCCATCTCACTCGGACATCTCTCGCACTTCGGACTCGGCCTATTTAAAGCAGTTTACTGACGCTCGCTGCCACTTGAAAACTGAACAGTGCGAGTTCCTTGGATCATGCCGCCGCGCTCAGTTCGGAACCTCATATCCACACGCTTTCCCTGGGAGGTCCCTAACCCCAACCGACCCGTTTCACGGACAATCCAGCCAGCCCTGTCGTACCTCAACGGATACTCTCAGTTGTCCTCCCAGATCGCGAACCGTTTCACCCCCGCCAAGGCCGGGCCCCATTGCGGCTCCGGGATCGGGATGATCACGGCGAGTTCTTCGGCGGTTTCACCCGGCCCCAGAGGCCGGGCATCATTGCGGGCTGGTGTCGACCAGTCCGTTGTAGATGTGGTTGCCCTGTTCCATTCCGGCTCCAAGATCGGGCTTCATTGCGGCAAGCTCGGGGCAGGCCAGCCGACGTACACGAACGAGTTCCATCCCGGCTTCCAGCCGGGCTTCATCGCGGCGATGTTCCCGCTGGCACGTACGGATTTCTGCTCTTGCTCCATCTCGGTTTCTGGCCGGGCTTCATTGCAGCGCGACCTTGCCGATCAGGTAGTGGGCTGGGGTCCGAGCGTTCCATCCCGGCTCAATGGGCGGGCTTCATTGTGGCCACCTCTACCAGGAGGACGGCGGGAAGACCGGGACAAGGAGATCGCTCAATCCCGGTTCCAAGATCGGGCATCATTGCGGCTACGACACCGGGAAGAAGGCCGGCGAAGGGTACCTGTTCCATCCCGGCTCCAGGGCCGGGCTTCATTGCGGCGGCCACACGCCGAGGGCGTATCCATACGCCATGACCAGGGTCTATCCGGCCGCAGCACCGGTCCCCATTGCGGTACGCCGTCGATCAGTTCACGGTCGATGATCCCGCGGATGTTTCACCCGGCCTCGATGCCGGGCCTCATTGCGGCGTTAGCGCCATAGCACCCGTCCTCGTGTTGAGGGTCGGTTCAATCCCGGCCTGAGGGCGGGGCGTCATTGCTGCATGCCCTACGGGTAGGACTGCGCCAGGGTGAACGGAACTCCGTCCCGGCTCAGCCAGGCCTCATTGCGGCTCACGCATCACCAGTATCCCGCTGCCTACGCAGCCCTACCCCCCACCGCGGGGCCTCATTGTGGCCAGGAGACGACGGCGGCCCAGTCGAACTAACCGGTGTTCCCTCCCCGGCTTCAGTGCCGGGCTTCATTGCGACGTGGACACGGTGCGCTGGGTGACTACCTCGTCGTCGGGGAGTTTCATCCGGGCGTCATTGCGGCCGCTGGTATAGGACTCGGCGGGCGTCGATCGCCGAATTTCATCCCAGCTCAACGGCTGGGCTTCATTGCGGCACTTACCAGGAGATCCTCACTGACGAGTGGATCGAAGGTTTCATCCCGGCTCAAGGGTCGGGCTTCATTGCGGCGGCCTGGACACCAAGTCACTGGTCATAGGTCTGGCGCCTCCCATCCCGGCTTCCATGCCGTGCTTCATTGTGGCTTGGCCTCCTGGACTCCCTTGACCCACTTCTGCCCTGTTCCATCCCGGCCTCCGGGCTGGGCTTCATTGCGGCAGGTCCGTGGCGTTGGGGTGCTACCAGTCTTCTGCGGTTCCATCCCGGCTTCGAGGCCGGGTTTCATTGCGGCCCGATGCCGTACCGCTCGGTCGCCATCGGCGTGGGGTTCCATCCCGGTTCCAAGACCGGGCTTCATTGCGGCGCCACCACGTCCGCGTTCCCGGCGTTGACGGTGACTTGTTCGATTCCAGCTCAAGCGTCGCGCTTCATTGCGGCGGCGGAATCACCGGCACTGCGCTATACCTGGTGACTTCCATCCCGGCTTCGCGGTCGGGGTTGCATTGCGGCTTTTCGAGAAGCTTGTCGAGACCTTCCTCGATCGCCGTTCCATCCCGGCTCAGAGACAGGGCCTCATTGCGGCAAAATCCAGGACACCAATGGTGCTGGCCCGAATCTTCCATCCCGGCTCAAGCGCCGGGCTTCATTGTGGCGGGCGGGGCCTGGACGAACTGTTCCATCTCGGCTTAAGAGCTAGGCTTCATTGCGGCGATGGGATGCGGGACTCGATCAAGGTGAGCTGCCGGTTCCATCCAGGCACGAGGGGTGGGCTCCATTGTGGCCTCTTGCCGGTGCACACCAGGGACCACATGCCGAGCCGTTCGTTGCCATCGTGTCCCGATCGTGTTCTGTAGGAGTGCACCGGAAGATCGCCAAACATCTGGCTCCTGATAATGTTCCTTCTCACAAGTCAGGCATGATCTTGGATCGACGTGAGAGGAACCCGGTGACCACCCTCGACAACCGGCCCGCAGCCCCCGTTCACACCACCGTCGACCACACCCTCAGCCCAGCCGCCCGTGCAGCCATCGCCGCGGGCATGCCCGCCTCCACGCGCCGTGCCTACAACACCGACTGGACCGCGTTCACCGCCTGGAGCGCTGAGAACGGCCGCGTACCGCTGCCCGCCACCAGTCAGACCGTCACCGAGTACGTCACCCATCTGACGATGGCTCCCTCGACGCGGACAGGCCGTCCGCTCTCCCCGCCGAGCATTGAACGCGCGTTGGCCGCGATCCGCACGATGCACAACGCTGCCGATGTTGAACCGCCGCAGACCAAGGCCGCACGCAAGGTACTGTCCGGCTACCGTGACCGCCTGGCGCAGGCCCACGACCCGGCAGCTCGGCCGCGCAAGGCTGAGCCGGCAGTGCCCGAGACGCTGCGCATCATGCTCGCGACCCTCAATCGGACCGCCTTGTCTGGTAAGCGCGACGCCGTCCTGCTGCTGCTCGGCTATGCATGCGCCGCTCGCGTTTCCGAGCTGGCCGCGCTCGACATCGCCGATGTAGTCGAGACGCCTGAGGGGCTGATCGTCACCATCTACCGGCGCAAGATCAAGGCGTTCACCGAGACGGCCGTTCCCTACGGTCGCGTACCGAGCACCTGCCCCGTCCGCGCTGTGCGTGAGCTACTCGCCGCGATGGCCGAGGAAGGCCGGACCAGTGGACCGCTGCTTGTGCGCATCGACCGGCACGGCCGCGTGGCTCCGCCCATGACGCGCAAGGGTCTTCCCATCGGTGACCCGTCTGGCCGTCTGACCCCCACGGCCGCCGCCGACGTGGTGACGCGCATCGCGGAAGTCACTGGGCTGGAAGGGCAGTGGACCGGTCACTCACTGCGGCGGGGATTCGCCACTGCTGCCCGCCGTGCTGGCGCCAACCTGGAAAGAATCGGCCGCCACGGTGGATGGGCCGACGGCTCCCGCGCGCTGCTCGGCTATCTCGAAGAGGGCGACCGCTGGACCGACAACCCTGTAGCCGGGCTGTAGCCCTCGCAGTGGAATCCCGGCGCCGTAAGGTGACGCCCTGTCCTCTCCCTGCGCATCGGCGCGCCGGTTCATTGCCGTTCGGCTTGCTGGTCTTCCTTGGGCGGCTGCCCAGCGGGTTTGAACAGGACGTGGCCTGCCGGTCCGTCGATGAAGCCGGCGTTCTCGCCGTCCGGATGGACCAGATCTTCTCGCCCCATCGCAGGATTTGGTAGCCCAGAGACCTGGTCGGATATCGACTTCTTCGGGGAGATTGCCCGTCTGCACAGGACATCACGCCCTAGTGCCGAAGGCACTACGATTTGCAAGTTGTGACGGAGTTATTCGCAGGTGGGCGCACCCGCACCGAGAGCATGCTTGAAGTAGTGATCGAAAGTCCGCAGGGCCATGAGGCGGTCCGCGACCTGCCTACGCTGGACGAAGTCCTGGACCTGATGAAGGCGGTGGAAGACTTCGTCGACGCGGTAGCTATTGGTTTAGCAGCCAGGGAGACGGAGTCACAGCTTGGCTTCATATTGGGCGCAGTGTCTGCTTGGGTCGCCCAAGTTCAGGAGGCGGCCAGAGTGCTTCTGGGAAGCTTCCTCGATGGGCTCGTGCGAGCACGTAGGGGCGAGGCCACTAGTACCACCATCGTGGTAAGCCGCATCTCGATGAATTCGCCACTCACGATGGAGCTGCTTGTGGGCGCTACAAGCAGCGCAGGCGTCGCTTCTGCGGTGGTGTACCTCTTCAAGAACCCTGACAAGATCGGCTCATGGTTCCCAAGGCTTCAAGCGTCCTGGTACAACGGCCGCGCTGAGGCTGAGAAGGCTAGGAGGGCGTACGAGAAGCTGCGCGCTGCCCGAACGAAGATGCGCGAGCTTCAGCGCTGATCACGCCCCACCGAGCTGCCCAGTACAGCTCGAAGTCGGCGACGTTCTCGGGCAACTTGTCCGGCTTGTCGTCGCCCTTCTCGGAACCTGTCAATTTGATCAAGGCAGTTGAGCTGGTCTAATTCTGTGTCAGCTT
>NZ_JBFBIK010000162.1:0-13053 GCF_040685555.1 Sphaerisporangium sp. NPDC088356 | reverse complement strand
GGCACCCGCGGGGGTGCCGGGGGCCGCGGGAGGCGTCAGGACGCGGTTTCGGCGCGGCGCGCCTCGGCGGCGCCCCTGATCGCCCTGACGATGTTCTGGTAGCCGGTGCACCGGCACAGATTGCCCTGGATGGCGTAGCGGATCTCGTCGTCCGTCGGGTCGTCGTCACCGTCGAGCAGGTCCTCGGCGGCGAAAAGCATTCCGGACAGGCAGTAGCCGCACTGGAACCCGTAGTGGTCGCAGAAGGCCTGCTGCACCAGGCTCAGCCGGCCGTCCTCCCCCATCCCCTCGATGGTCGTGATCTCGCTGCCGTCGGCCGCCTGCGCGAGCTCCATGCACGACTTGACCACCTTGCCGTCGACCTTGACGGTGCAGGCACCGCAGTCGCCGGTCATGCAGCCGACCTTCGGGCCGGTCACGCCGAACCCCTCGCGGAGCGCCTCGACCAGTACCATGCGGCGGTCCACCGGCGCACAGCGACGCTCACCGTTGAGTACGACCGACATCGTGAAGGTCTGCGGAGTCGTCATCGGTTCTGCTCCTCGTGGTCGTGCTCAAGTGCCTGCCGCAGCGCTCGTCCGGCGACCGCGCGGGTCACGGCGGCCCGGTAGGCACCGGACGCCAGCTCGTCATGCCAGGGATCGGTGACCTGCCGCGCCGCCAGCCCGGCGGCCTCGTCGAGCACGGCGGGCAGCGGAGCCCTGCCGCGCAGCACCTGTTCGACGGGTACGGGGACCGGCGTGGCCGCCACCCCCCCGAGGGTCATCCTCGCCCGCTCGCACCGGCCGTCCGGTCCCAGGTGAAGGAGGACAGACGCGGTCGCGATCGGCCAGCTGCTCCCACCACGCTTCACCTTGTGGTAGCCGGTCCTGGCCCCGCGCTGCCCGGGGAACTCGAAGCCGAGCAGCACCTCACCGGCGGCCAGGCAGGTGGTGAAGGCGCCGGTGACGAACTCGGCCATCGGGACCCGCCGGGTGGACGCCCCGCCGCCGATGACCGCGACGCCGTCCAGTGTCACCACCGTGGCCGGGGCGTCCGAGCCGGGCCGCGCCGCGCACACCGAGCCGCCGAGGGTGCCCTGGTTATGGACCTGCGGGCCGCCCGTGACCTCGTGGGCCATCAGCCGCAGGAGTGGCAGCTCGTCGGCGATCAGGTCGGAGGCGAGCAGGTCGGCGTAGGTGACGGCCGCGCCGACGCGGATCGTCTCGCCGGACCGCTCGATGGACCCCAGGCCCGCGCGGCTGAGGTCGACGACGCGGCGCGGGGTGAGCTGGCCGCGGTTCAACGCCGGTACCACCCAGGTCCCGCCGCTGAGCACGACCGTCCCCGCGGGGTCCGCCGCGACCAGGGCCGTGAGCTCCTCGGCCGTCGTCGGAGCCGCGTAGTCGAAGGACGTAGGAATCACTTGCGCACTCCCTGGATCTCGGCCCCGGCGCTGATCGCCCGGAGAACCGTCTCCGGGGTGATCGGCATGGTGGTGAGGCTCGTGTTGGTCGGCCGCAGCGCGTCGTTGACCGCGGCGGCCACCGCGGCGATGGCCCCGCCGACTCCGGTTTCGCCGGCCCCCTTGCCCCCGTGCAGCGTGAACGGGGTCGGGGTCTCCTGGTGCAGGATCTCGAACTCGGGGATGTCGGTGGACCGGGGCAGCAGGTAGGTCTTGAAGCCGGTGCCGACCGGGCTGCCGTCGGCGGTGTAGGCCGCCTCCTCGCCCAGGGCGCAGCCCAGCCCCATCGCCACCGCCCCGTGGACCTGGCCCTCCACCAGCGTCGGGTTGATCACGGTGCCGCAGTCGTGCACCATCACGTGGCGAAGGACCGTGACGACGCCGGTCTCGGGGTCGATCTCGACCACGGACAGGTGCAGGCCGTTGGAGTAGGTCGAGTACGGCTGGATGTTGCCGTTGGCGTCCGGCGTGTGCCGGATGTTGCCGGGCCGGTAGCTCCGCGTCGCCTCCAGCGACGGCTCGATCCCCGCGGCAAGGATGAAGCCCAGCGTGTAGACGGCGCCCGCCACCTCGGTGATCGGCACGCACGTGTCCGGGTCGCCGCTCACCCTGGCGAACCCGCCCTCCAGATCGATCCGGTCGGCCTCGGTGTGGAGCATGCCCGCCGCGATGGTGCGCAGCTTGGCCGCGATGTCCCTGGCCGCCAGGGCGGCGGCTCCGCCGCCCGAGACGGTGCTGCGGCTGCTCACGTTGCCGAAGCCGTACGGACACAGGTCCGTGTCACCCTGGACCACGCTGATCATGGAGATCGGGACTCCGAGCTCCTGGGCGACGATCTGCGCGATGGCGGTGTCGTTGCCCCCACCGGGGGAGGTCACACCGGTGAGCACGGTGACGTGTCCCGACGGGTCCACCTTGACGGTGGCGGTGTCCTGGGCGCTGAGCAGCGTTCCGGGCAGGTCGACCAGTTCGGGGACGACCTCGAAGGCGATGCCGATCCCGAGGAGCGCGCCGCGCTCTCGCGCCTGCCGTTGTTCGGCGCGCAGCGCCGGGAGGCCGGCGTGCGCCTCCAAGATGTCGAGCAGCCCGTGGTAGTTGCCGCTGTCGAGGTTGGTGCCGGACGGCGTGGGGAACGGGAAGTCCTCCGGGCGCACCCAGTTGCGGCGCCGTACCTCGGCCGGGTCGACGTCCGTGGTCTCGGCCACCAGGTCCATCACCCGTTCGGCGAGCAGGGTGGCGACCTCCTTGCCGTAGCCGCGGGTGCCGTTCCACGGGGCCTTGTTGGTCACCACGGCCCGCCAGGTCACGGCGCAGTTCGGGATGTCGTAGCCGTGGGGCAGCGTCAGCGCGGCCATCAGCGTCATCGGCCAGCCGGGCGCGCCGGCCGGGGCGCCGAGGTTGCTGTCGATCTGGGCGGTGAGGCCCAGCACGCGGGCGTCGGCGGTGAACAGGACCCGGAACCGGCCGCGCATCTCACGTCCGCCGATGAGCAGCGCCTCGGCGCGGTCCTCGATCCACTTGACCGGCCGCTTCAGCAGTTTGGCCAGCGCGCAGATCAGCACCTCCTCCGGGTAGCCGTGGGTCTTGTGGCCGAAGGAGCCGCCCATACGGGGTGCGATGACGCGGATCTGGTGCTCGCCGATGCCGAGCGCGGTCGCCATCGCGTGGCGGAAGGGATGGGGATTCTGGACGGTGGCGTGGACGGTGAGCCGCCGCGTGCGGTCGTCCCAGTTGGCGACGTACCCGCGGGTCTCCATCGGCGCCGCACCGGCCCGGTGCAGGCGCACCTCGCCCTCCACCACGTGGTCGGCGGCCCGCTCGGCCGCGGCGAGGTCCCCGCCGCTGAATCCTCCGGAGACCAGGACGTTGCCGGCCCCCTCGTTGAGCAGTTCCGGGGCGCCCTCGGCCAGCGCTTCGTCGATGTCGAGCACGAAGGGCAGCGGCTCGTACTCGACGGCCACCGCCGCGGCGGCGGCCCGAGCGTCGGCGGCCGTCTCCGCCACGACGGCGGCGATGGGCTGCCCCACGTAGACCACCCGGTCGGCGGCGAGGACGGGAATGTCCACGTGCTGGCCGCCCACGCCCGCCGGGTCCGATGTCTGCGGGACCGGGCCGGCCACCCCCGCCAGGTCGGCGGCGGTCACCACGGCCAGCACCCCCGGCCGGGCCTCGGCGTCCACCGCCGAGACCGAGACGATACGGGCGTGCGGCAGCGTGCTGCGCACCAGGGCGACATGGGTCATGCCGGGAAGGACGACGTCGTTGACGTAGGTGACCCGGCCGGTGACGTAGTCGGCCGCGTCGTGCTTGGGTATGCGGGATCCGACGATCTCCCGGCGCGGAGCCGGGTCGGCGACTGCCTGATCGATCATGGTGCCTCACCTTTGGGGGGACAACGCGGGGGTTCTACGGAGCTGCCGCCTCTGAGCTGCGACAACTGTTCTATCCGATGCCGGTGACCTGATCGGTCGGCGGGAGGTCCGCCTGGGCCTGCGCGAGCTCGATGGCAACGTCGATGATCATGTCTTCCTGGCCGCCCACGTAGCCGCGCCTGCCCACTTCCTGGAGGATCAGGTGCGCCGGCACGCCGTACCTGCGGCTCGCCCGCTGGGCGTGCATCAGGAAGCTGGAGTAGACGCCCGCGCGCCCCTGGATGATCGACGAGCGGTCGGCGATCGGGTCCTTCGGGATGAACGGGCGGACGACCTCCTCGGCGGCGGCGAGTACGGTGGACAGCTCGATCCCGGTGGGGATGCCCATCCGCTCGTAGACGGCCGCCAGCACCTCGGTGGGGCTGTTGCCCGCTCCCGCGCCGAGCGCGCAGAGCGCCCCGTCGATCTGGCGCGCCCCTGCCTGGTACGCGAGCACCGAGTTGGCGACGCCGAGGGAGAGGTTCTGGTGTCCGTGGAAGCCGACCTGCGCCTCGGCGCCGATCTCCGCGACCACGGCCGCCACGCGCTGCTGGGTGCCCGTGAGGTCGAGGGCCCCGGCGGAGTCGACGACGTAGACGCACTGGGCTCCGGCGTCGACCATGATCCGGGCCTGCCGGGCGAGGCCGGCGGGGTCAAGGCGGTGGCTGAGCATGAGGAAGCCCACCGTCTCCATGCCGAGGTCACGGGCGGCCCCGAAGTGCTGCGCGGAGACGTCCGCCTCGGTGCAGTGGGTGGCGATCCGGGCGACGCTCGCACCGGCTCCGTGGGCCCGCTCGAGATCCTCGACGGTACCGATCCCGGGCAGCAGCAGGCAGGCGATGCGTGCCTGCCTCGCCTCGGAGACCGCGGCGGCGATCAGCTTGAGCTCGTCCTCCAGGGAGAAGCCGTAGTTGAACGAGGATCCGCCGAGGCCGTCGCCGTGGCTGACCTCGATCACCTGCACCCCGGCCCCGTCCAGGGCGTGGACGGTCGCGCGGACCTGTGCCTCGGTGAACTGGTGGGCCATCGCGTGGCTGCCGTCGCGCAGCGTGCTGTCGGTGATGCGGACCGGTGTGGTCTCGGGGGCCGTCGGCGCGGTCATGCGGGCACCTCCTCCGTGCCGGCCTCGGTGCCGGCACCCATCGAGCGGGCGATGTCTTCGCCGACCCGCACGGCGGCCGACGTCATGATGTCGAGGTTGCCGGCGTAGGGCGGCAGGTAGTCGCCGTTGCCGGTGACGCGCAGCAGGACGGTCACCCGGGCCTGACCGCCCCACTCGGGCCGCGGGTCGTCGAACTGCGGGTCGGCCCGGAGCTCGTAGCCGGGCACGTACCGCTGCACCCTCCGTACCGCGGCCACGATCGACGCGGCGACGGCGTCCTGGTCCGCGTCCGCGGAGATGGCGCAGTACACCGTGTCCCGCATCAGCATCGGGGGCTCGACCGGGTTGAGGATGATGATGGCCTTGCCCCGCCGCGCCCCGCCCACGACCGTGAGCGCACGCCCGGTGGTCTGGGTGAACTCGTCGATGTTGGCCCTGGTTCCCGGGCCCGCCGAGCGCGAGGCGATGGAGGCCACGATCTCCGCGTACGAGACCGGGGTGACCGCGCTGACCGCCGCGACGATCGGCACGGTGGCCTGGCCGCCGCAGGTGACCATGTTGACGTTCGGCGCTTCGAGGTGGCTGCCGAGGTTGACGTCCGGCACGACGTACGGCCCGAGCGCCGCCGGGGTGAGGTCCACCGCCCGGATCCCGGCCTGCTCGTAGCGCACGCCGTTGCGGGCGTGGGCTCCCGCCGAGGTGGCCTCGAAGACGATGTCGGGCGGCTCCGGGCGGGCCAGCAGCCAGTCGACCCCCTCGGCGGAGGCCTCCAGCCCGGCCTTGCGGGCCCGGTTCAGCCCCTCGGACGCCGGGTCGACGCCGACCATGTAGCGCAGGTCGAGCCGGTCGCTACGGAGCAGCTTGACCATCAGGTCGGTGCCGATGTTGCCGGGCCCGACGATGGCGGCCACCGGCCTGCGCCGGCTGGTCACGGCGGCGTTCCCGGTCATGCCGTCCCCGCTGTCTCGGCACCGGTCAGGTGGGCGATGGCGAGCCGGTTGAAGGTCTCCGCGTCCTCAAACTGCGGCCAGTGGCCGCAGTCCTTCATGACCTCCAGGCGGGCGTCCGGGATGGCGTCGGCGAACTTCTGCCCGATCTCCACGGGGGCCGTCGGGTCGTGGGTCGTCCACACCACGAGCGTCGGGGCGGTGACCCGCTGCAGGTCGGACTCCTTGAGCAGGTTCCGCTCGCGGATCGGCATCTCCTGCAGGCACAGGATGCGGTCCATGGCCTGCTCGAACCCCGGCTGCTTGTAGATGAGGTACCGCATCTCGACCAGGTCCTCGGGGACGTTGGCCGGGTCGAGCATGAGGAACTGCAGGCGCTTGCGCACTCCGTCCCGGTCCGGGTTGCGCACCGCCGCGCGGCTCAGCTCGCTGAAGCGCTTCATGACCTCGGGGTAGGACGACAGCCCACCGGCGGTGTTGAGGATAAGGCGGTTCACCCGGTCGGGGTGGTCCACCGCGAACTGGGCGGCCACCCAGCCGCCGAGCGACTCGCCGGACAGGTGCGCCCGGTCGGCGCCGACCGCGTCGAGCACGTCGCGCAGGTGCTCGACATAGGCGGGAATCTCGTATGGGCGGTCGGGCTTGCCGGTCAGCCCGTGGCCGAGCATGTCCACCGCCAGCACCCGGAAGTGCTCGGCCAGCGGGCCGATGTTGCGCACGTACGCCTCGGCGTGCCCGCCCGACCCGTGGAGCAGTACGACGGTCTCCGGGCCGTCTCCCGCCTCAAGGACGCGGGTGGGGACGCCGCCCGCGTCGTAGTAACGCTGCTGGAAACTGACCCCGAACATATCGGTCCACAAGCTCGGCATGATGTCTGTGCCTTTCTTGTCGTCTTTGTCGCGTATGACCCGCGGCAAATCTCAGCGGATGGCCAGGGGGTTCGTCGGCGAGGCCACCGCTCCGGTGATCGGGAGGGTGGGTGCGACGAGCAGGAACTCGTACCGGCCGTCGGCGGCGCAGGCCTCGGCCAGCTGCTCCAGGTCGAACATCTCGCCGATGAGCAGGCCGACGTGGACGAGCAGGATGATGTGCAGCGGCTGGAACACGTCCGGCGTCTCGTTGGGGATGACCTCGGTGCCCCAGGTGTCGGTCGCGTAGCCGGCCAGGCCGTTGTCGGCGAACCACTCGGCCGTGGTGGCGCTCAGCCCGGGGGCGCTGCCACCGGCGTAGTCCCCCCAGCTGCCCCGGTCGCGGACCTGGGCGATCTGTCCGGTGCGGATGAGGACGAAGTCGCCCTCCTGGACGGTCACGCCCTGCGCCTGCGCGCACCCGTCGAGGTCGGCGGTGTAGATGGCCTCGCCGGGTTCCAGCCAGGGACGGCCCTTCCACCTGGGGATGTCGAGCAGCACGCCTCGCCCGACGATCCGGTCGCGGGTGTTCTCGATGCCGTTGCGCGCCGCGCCGTTGCTGCTCACCAGCTCCGCCGGCCGGCCGTTGTACATCCGGCCTTCGTAGAAGATGTGCGACAGCCCGTCCCACTGGGTGCCGCAGGAGAGCGGCATGACGATCCCGTCGTCGGCGTGCCGGGTGGTGGGCATGTGGTCCTGGGCGCCGCCGACGGCGTCCGTCCCGGTCGCCATCATGTAGTGCATCGGGTTGTTGCGCCCGAAGGAGCCGTTCTGCGGGCCGTTGGTGTCGAACGGCAGCGACAGGCTGATGACCTCACCGGTGCGGACCAGGCCGGCCGCGTTGACGACCCGCTCCGGGGTCGCGTGGTTCAGCGTGCCGATCTCGTCCTCCTCGCCCCACCGGCCCCAGTTGGACAGGCGCTTGGCGAGGGCGTGGACGTCGGCGAGGGAGCGGACGGGTGTGGTCACGCCGTCCGCGGTGGGTTCCGCTTCCATGGTTCTCCTTGACCCGATCAGTTGAAGAATGCGGTGACGTGCCCGAGCGGCCCGAAGGACGCCTCGATGTGATCTCCGGCGGCGACCGGGACCGCGGCGGTCATGGCGCCGGGCAGGACGATGTCCCCGGCCGGCAGGCCGGCCCCCCTGGCTCCGAGCGTGTTGGCGAGCCAGGCCAGCGCGTTCAGCGGGTTGCCGAGCACGGCGGCGCCGGTGCCGAACTGCACCGGACGGCCGTTCTTGCTGAGGGTGCAGGGGATGTCCCGCAGGTCCAGCTCGTGCAGCCGGTACGGGCGGGCGGCGAGCACCACGGCGGCGGAGGAGGCGTTGTCCGCCACGGTGTCGACCAGAGCGATCCGCCAGTCCTCGATCCGGCTGTCGATCACCTCGAAGCAGGGCATGACGACGTCCACGGCGCGGACGCAGTCGGCGACCGTGATGCCCGGTCCGGCCAGTTCCCGGCCGAGTACGAACGCGATCTCGGGCTCGACCCGGGGCGCCAGCAGCCTGCGGGCGCTGATCGGCTGGCCCTCCGGGAGGACCATGTGGTCGAGCAGGTGGCCGAAGTCGGGCTGGTCGACGCCGAGAGCGGCCTGCATCGCCGCCGAGGTCAGCCCGACCTTGTGGCCGACGATCCGGGCGCCGCTGGCGACCAGCGACTCCACCTGCAGCAGCTGGACGGCGTAGGCGTCGTCGACGGTGAGCCAGTCATAGACCTCCGTCGGCGGGGCGATCGGCGCCCGGGTCGTGCCGGCCAGCAACAGGTCGTCGGCGAGCTTCCGCCACACCGCCTCCCGCGACATGTCCTGGGCCGTACTGATCTGGGCCGCGCTGGTTTGGGGGGCGCTGACTTGGGGGGCGCGGTCCGGTCCGCCCACGGCTACCGCCTCCCCGACACGGCGGGAGCGCCGAGGTGCAGGCCCGAGTCGACGAGGATCGTCTCCCCGGTCACCATGCGGGCGCCTTCCGCGAGCCAGAGGACCGCGTCCGCGACGTCCTCGGGCGTCGCCACCTGCTGGAGGACCGTCTTCTCCCCCACGGACCGGGCCAGCTCGTCCACCTTGCCCTCGTCGCCGTACCCCTGCTTGGACCACCAGCGGGTCTGTACGAACCCGGCGGCGACCGCGTTGACCCGGATCTCCGGCCCGAGGGTGCGGGCCAGGGCCTTGGTCATGGTGAGCACGCCGGACTTGCTGACGACGTAGGCGAGGCTGCTGCCGCTGGCCGTGACGGCGCCGACGGAGCTCACGTTCACGATCGCGCCCGCGCCGCGGGCGCGCATACTCGCGGTGACCGCCCGCGAGGCGTACCAGGTGCCCATCAGGTTGACGCCGAGGGTGCGCTGCCAGACCTCGTCGGTGAGGCCCTCCAGGTCGTCGAAGTCGACGAAGGAGGTGTAGCCGGCGTTGTTGACGAGCACGTCCACCCCGCCCCAGGCCTCTTCGACGCGGGCGACCATCTTCCTGACCTGCGCGTCCTGTGAGATGTCGGCCTGCTCCACGAGCACCTCGGCACCCGCCTGCCGCGCCAGTTCGGCGGTGGCCTCGGCCTCGTCGGCCGAACGGCTGTAGTTGACGACCACCCGGGCTCCGCGGCGTGCCGCCTCGAGGAGGCAGGCCGCGCCGATGCCGCTGGCCGAACCCGTGACCAGGACGACCTTGTTCTCCAGACTCACCGCTGACCTCCTTCTGTGGCGTGGGCGGCCTCGCGCCGCGAAGCGGCGGCCGTGACCGTGCCCATGCCGGTGATCCATTCCGGAACCGACTCGTAGTCGGCGTCGAACCGTGTGGCGCCGACGGACTGCCCGGTCGCCTCGGTGAAGGCGGCGAGCGCCGCCAGCCAGGTACGGATCTCCTGCCCGCCGTTTCCGCCGACCGCCTCGATCTCGTCCTCGTCCAGGTCCGCGATGGCCTCGAGGTCGCCCTCCACGATGCGGCCGAGGACCCATGCGTCCCACTCCGGGTTGACCCTGCCGTTCGCCCGGCCCATCGCCTTGACCCGCGCCTGGCGTCCGGCCTCCCGCTGCGCGACGAGGTCGCGCCCGGTGAGCAGGAACTCCCGCTCCTCGGTCGGCAGGGCGGAATCGAAGGCGTCGAGCCTGGGCGGCCAGTGCGACATTCCGCCGGACCCCACGACGAGGACGCGGGCGTCGCCCTCGTCCGCGCACACAGCTCGGCCGACCGCCCGTCCGAAGTCGTACGCGCGGCGGGCGGACGGCAGGGGCGGTGCGCTCGTGTTCACCATGATCGGGATGACGGGGACGTCAAGCTCGGGGAACAGCGCCGCGTAGGTCTGGCTCAGCCCGTGGTCGACGGCCATCGTCAACGACAGCGCGGGGTCGAAACCGTCCGCGCACACCTGCCGGTAGATGTGGAGCGCGAGATCCGCCGCCGTGGGCAGCGGGCCCTTGGGCGTTCCGTAGTCCCCCACCCCGTCCACCCGCTCCGCGCCGATGCAGAACCTGGGCATCAGGTCGTAGAAGGCGAACCTGAAGTGATCCGGCCCGAACAGGACGACGGCGTCGGGCGCGAGTTCCGCGACGATCGCCCGGGACCGTTCCACGGCGGCGACGAAGTGGGCACCCGGGTCGCCGGGCTCGGCAGGGGGCACCGCCCACCACAGTGGGGAGTGGGATTGCGTCACAACACCCACGACTTGTGCCATCGCGGTCCTCTCTCGATGTTCCGTGGACTGCCGGTGGGGCAGATGCGGGCCGCCGTACCGCCTGCGCCCAGCCAGAGTGACCCAGGCCTCCCAGGCCCGGCAACGGAAGCGTTCCGCTGAACGGAACGAGCCTTCACCTGGCCTTAGCCGGGCGTCTGTCAGCCGGCCAGGTGGCGATCCGCACGGACGACTTTTCCGCACCCGCACTGTCCACAGCGCACCCGCTGGGGATACCGGAAGCTACTCGCGGGTAGCAATCAGGCGTAGCGTCGAAGGCATCCACGGCCTGAGGGAGGTCGCGATGACCGAGTACGCCAGGGCACGTGAGGTCGCCGAGCAGGCCCGCGAGAAGGAGTGGGCCCGTCCGAGCTTCGGAAAGCAGCTTTTCCTGGGCGGTTTCCGGCCCGATCTGGTCCATCCGGCGCCGGAGTTGAGCGAGCAGGAGGCCAGGAAGGGCGAGGACTTCCTGCGGGTGCTGCGGAGGTTCCTGCACGACAGCGTCGACCCGGCGCTCATCGAACGCAGCGCGGTCGTACCGGACGACGTGGTCAAGGGCCTGCGCGCGCTCGGAGCGTTCGGGATGACGATCGACGACGAGTACGGCGGGCTGGGGCTGAGCCACCTGTACTACACACGGGCGCTCATGCTCACCGCGTCCTACTCCCCCGCGCTGAGCGCGCTGCTCTCGGCCCACCAGTCCATCGGCGTACCTCAGCCGCTCAAGCTGTTCGGAACGCCCGAGCAGAAGCGGCGTTTCCTCCCCCGATGCGCACGCGGAGAGATTTCCGCCTTTCTCCTGACAGAGCCCGATGTAGGGTCCGACCCCGCCCGGCTGGCCACGACCGCCGTCCGCGACGGCGACGGGTATGTCATCGACGGGGTGAAACTGTGGACGACCAACGGTGTCGTGGCCGACCTCCTCGTCGTGATGGCGCGGACGGGGAGCAAGATCTCGGCCTTCGTCGTCGACGCCGACGCCCCCGGCATCACCGTCGAGCACCGGAACTCCTTCATGGGGCTGCGCGGGATCGAGAACGGGGTGACCCGCTTCCACCAGGTCCGCGTCCCGGCGGGCAACCTCATCGGCCGCGAGGGACAGGGGCTGAAGATCGCGCTCACCACGCTGAACACCGGCCGCCTCTCGCTCCCGGCCACCTGCGCCGGCACGGCCAAGTGGGCCACCAAGATCGCCCGCGAGTGGGGCGCCGAGCGAGTCCAGTGGGGTCACCCCATCGGAGAGCACGAGGCGGTGGCCGGCAAGATCTCCTTCATCGCCTGCACGGCTTACGCCCTGGAAGCCATCGTCGGCCTGGTCAGCCGCCTGGCCGACGACGAGACCAACGACATCCGCATCGAGGCGGCCCTGGCCAAGCTTTATAGCTCGGAGATGGCCTGGCGAGTGGTGGACGAGCTGGTCCAGATGAGAGGCGGACGGGGGTACGAGACCGCCGAGTCGCTACGGGCCCGCGGCGAGCGGGGCGTCCCCGCCGAGCAGATGCTGCGAGACGTACGGATCAACCGCATCTTCGAGGGCTCCACCGAGATCATGCATCTGCTCATCGCCCGCGAGGCCGTGGACACGCACCTCTCGGTCGCGGGAGGGCTCATCGACCCGAAGGCCGACCTCAAGGCCAAACGACGGGCGGCGACCAAGGCGGGCGGCTTCTACGCTCGCTGGCTGCCCACGCTGGTGGCGGGGGCCGGCCAGTTCCCCACCTCCTACTCCCATTTCGGTCCCCTCGCCCACCACCTCAGGTACGTAGAACGGGCCAGCAGGAAGCTCGCCCGGTCCACGTTCTACGGCATGTCGCGATGGCAGGGAAAGCTGGAGCGCAAGCAGGGCTTCCTCTCCCGAATCGTGGACATCGGCGCCGAGCTGTTCGCCATCACCGCCACATGCGTCCGGGCCCAGGAGGACGCCGCCGAGTTCGGCCACAAGCCGCAGGAGATCGCGGACATGTTCTGCCACCAGGCTCGGCTGCGCGCGGACGCGCTGTTCCACCGGCTGTGGGACAACTCCGACGCGCAAGACGTACGGCTGGCCCGGCTGATCCTCGACGGGCGTTACACGTTCTTGGAAGAGGGCATCCTCGACCCCTCACTGGACGGCCCCTGGATCGCCCCGGCCGCACCCGGTCCGTCCACCGCGAGCGACGTTCACCGCCACATCCGTTGACACCGACGCCGCGCATCGGCACCGCTCCGGTTGAGTCCCACCCATTTTTGGGTCGATGTTGCATGTTAGATGGTTCGTAATTGCCCGCACTCGCGATGAGTATGGGGGATGGTGGTACTCAGGGTCGGTTCGATGGGTGAGTACATTCGCCGACCACGGCGGCAGGCGACGATCTCTTCGTGCCGCCGGAGGCTGCCAAAGCGCCTCCGGTGCAACCGCACCCAGCGCGACGGGGAACACACGGAGCGACTTCAACGTCCGGGTCGGTCCCGGCTTCTGGGAGCGCGGGGACGCTGAAGTTAGGGGGCAGGCATGAGCCTCGACGGCCCTCCCAAGGCCATCGCGGGACTCGCGAGTTTCATCGACGACCGCATCGGCGCCGGGAACTTCCTCAAGCGCAACCTA
>NZ_JBFBIK010000161.1:0-13189 GCF_040685555.1 Sphaerisporangium sp. NPDC088356 | reverse complement strand
CGAGTTCGACGAACAGGCCAAGCGCCTCGTCGACGTCCCCGGCAAGATCCGCATCGGGAACCGCGTCGAAGGGCCGGCCACGGAAAGGCGCCGAGTTGGGGGCCACCGGGGCGGGATCCTCGGAGAAGTGGGTCATCGGCAGGTAGAGGCTGAACGTGCTGCCCTCGCCGAAGGTGCTCACCGCGCGGATCTCCCCGTTGAACAGCGTGGCGATCTCGCGGCTGATGGACAGGCCGAGGCCCGTGCCGCCGTACTTGCGGCTCGTGGTGCCGTCGGCCTGCTGGAAGGCGTCGAAGATCTGCGAGAGGTTCTCCTCGGCGATGCCGATGCCGGTGTCCACCACGTGGAAGGCGAGGGCCTGCTGCCTCGGCCCGGCGGGAAGGTCCATCTCGCCGGCCCGCTCGACGCGGAGCTGGACCGAGCCGGCCTCGGTGAACTTCACCGCGTTGGACAGCAGGTTGCGCAGCACCTGCCGCAACCGCTGCTCGTCCATCAGGAGCTGGGTGGGGACGTCCGAGCCGACGCTGACGTCGAACCGCAGCCCCTTCTCGGTGGTCAGCGGCCGGAACGTCGCCTCGACGTAGTCGAGCAGCTGGCGGATGTGGAACGGCTCCAGCGTGAGGTCCATCTTGCCCGCCTCGATCTTGGACAGGTCGAGGATGTCGTTGATGAGCTGGAGCAGGTCGGTGCCCGCCGAGTGGATGACGTTGGCGTACTCCACCTGCTTGGCGGTGAGGTTGCGAGCGGGGTTCTGCGCGAGGAGCTGGGCGAGGATCAGCAGCGAGTTGAGCGGTGTGCGCAGCTCGTGGCTCATGTTGGCGAGGAACTCGCTCTTGTACTTGGAGGCGAGCGCGAGCTGCTGGGCGCGGTCCTCCAGCTCCTGGCGGGCCTGCTCGATCTCGATGTTCTTGGTCTCGATGTCGCGGTTCTGCTGGGCCAGGAGCTCGGCCTTCTCCTCCAGCTCGGCGTTGGACCGCTGGAGCTCCTCCTGGCCGACCTGGAGCTCGGTGGCGAGCCGCTGGGACTCGGTCAGCAGGGCGTCGGTGCGGGCGTTGGCGACGATCGTGTTGACGTTGACGCCGATGGTCTCGACGAGCAGTTCGAGGAAGTCGCGGTGGGTCTGCGTGAACCTGTTGAGGCTGGCCAGCTCGATGACGCCGAGGACCTGGTCCTCCACCACGATGGGGAGCACGATCAGGTTCACCGGGCCCGCCTGGCCGAGGCTGGAGGAGATCGTCAGGTAACCCGGGGGGACGTCCTCGACCAGGATGGTGCGCTTGGCGACCGCGGCCTGGCCGACCAGCGAGTCTCCGAGGGCGTACCGCCGGGACATCTCCTGGTGGCCGTAGCTGCCCACCACCAGCAGCTCGGTGGCGCTCGGGGTCTCCTCGGCGAGCAGGAAGGTGCCGTGCTGCGCCGAGACCAGGGGCGCCAGCTCGTTCATGACCAGCTCCGCGACGACGGCGAGGTCGCGGTGGCCCTGCATGAGCCCGGAGATGCGGGCGAGGTTGGTCTTCCGCCAGTCTTGCTCCTGGTTCGCCCTGGTGGTCTCCCTGAGCGACTTCACCATGGAGTTGATGTTGTCCTTGAGCTCGGCCACCTCGCCGGAGGCGTCGACGGTGATCGAGCGCGTGAGGTCGCCGGAGGTCACCGCGCTGGTCACCTCGGCGATGGCCCGGACCTGACGGGTGAGGTTCCCCGCCAGCTCGTTGACGTTCTCGGTGAGCCGCTTCCAGGTGCCGGAGACGCCCTCGACCTCCGCCTGGCCGCCGAGCCTGCCCTCGCTGCCGACCTCGCGGGCGACGCGGGTGACCTCGGCCGCGAAGGACGACAGCTGGTCGACCATCGTGTTGATCGTGGTCTTCAGCTCCAGGATCTCGCCGCGCGCGTCGACGTCGATCTTCTTGGTCAGGTCGCCCTGGGCGACCGCCGTGGTGACCTGGGCGATGTTGCGTACCTGGCTGGTGAGGTTGTTCGCCATGGAGTTGACGTTGTCGGTGAGGTCCTTCCAGGTGCCGGCGACGTTCGGCACGCGGGCCTGGCCGCCGAGCTCGCCCTCGGTGCCGACCTCGCGGGCCACGCGGGTGACCTCGTCGGCGAAAGCGCTCAGCGTCTCGACCATCGTGTTGATCGTCTGCGCGAGCGCGGCCACCTCGCCCTTCGCCTCGACCGTGATCTTCTGGGAGAGGTCGCCCCTGGCCACCGCGGTGGCCACCTGGGCGATCGACCGCACCTGGCTGGTCAGGTTGGAGCCCATGACGTTGACGTTGTCGGTCAGGTCCTTCCAGGTGCCCGACACGCCCCGGACGGTCGCCTGGCCGCCCAGGTTGCCCTCGGTGCCGACCTCGCGCGCGACGCGGGTCACCTCGTCGGCGAACGCCGAGAGCTGGTCGACCATCGTGTTGATGGTCTCCTTCAGCTCCAGGATCTCGCCGCGCGCGTCCACCCGGATCTTCTGCGACAGGTCGCCCTTGGCCACCGCCGTGGTCACCTCGGCGATGCTGCGGACCTGGGCCGTGAGGTTGTCGGCCATGACGTTCACCGACTCGGTGAGCGCTTTCCAGGTGCCGGAGACGCCCTTCACGTCCGCCTGGCCGCCGAGGCGGCCCTCGGTGCCGACCTCACGGGCGACGCGGGTGACCTCGTCGGCGAAGGACGAGAGCTGGTCGACCATCGTGTTCAGCGTGTTCTTGAGCTCCAGGATCTCGCCGCGCGCCGACACGGTGATCTTCTGGGAGAGGTCGCCGCGCGCGACGGCCGTGGCGACCTGCGAGATGTTGCGGACCTGGTCGGTGAGGTTGCCCGCCATGGAGTTCACCGAGTCGGTCAGGTCGCGCCAGGTGCCCGCGACCTCGGTGACCTGCGCCTGGCCGCCGAGCCGCCCGTCGGTGCCGACCTCGCGGGCGACGCGGGTGACCTCGTCGGCGAAGGAGGAGAGCTGGTCGACCATCGTGTTGATGGTGTTCTTGAGCTCCAGGATCTCGCCGCGCGCCGAGACCGTGATCTTCTGCGACAGGTCGCCCTTGGCGACCGCCGTGGTGACCTGGGCGATGCTGCGGACCTGGTCGGTGAGGTTGCCCGCCATGGCGTTCACCGAGTCGGTGAGGTCCTTCCAGGTGCCGGAGACGCCGGGCACCTCGGCCTGGCCGCCGAGCTGGCCCTCGGTGCCGACCTCCCTGGCCACGCGGGTCACCTCGGAGGTGAAGAGCGAGAGCTGGTCGACCATGCCGTTGAAGACGGTCGCGATCTCCTTGTAGAGCCCGTCACCGTCCTCCGGCAGGCGGGTGCCGAAGTCGCCGTCACGGACGGCGGTGAGCCCCGCCAGCAACTGCCGCAGGTCGACCTCGGGACCGCCCGCGCCGCTCCGGGCCGACCGGCCGCGCTTGGTGGTGCTTACGCTCTCAACCATGTCCACCCTTTTAGATCCGCGCCAACATCTCGCCAAGCCATCGTATAGAGGGGTGCCCAGCAGCGACGACAGCCGGAGCGAACCCGTTAACGGCCGAGCGCGAGGCGGATCAGCTCGGCGTTGCCGCTGACCGGCTCGCCGGAGGGGCCGTGCGGCACGTCCTCCAGGCCGATGCGCCCTGGCAGGCCGCGCCGCCTCGCCGATCAGGGGCCAGGCCGCCGTGCCCTCGCCGTGGAGCGGCCGTTCCGAGGAGACTCCCAGGGCGTCCAGGTCACCGTACCGGGCCGCCGGCGGAGGCGTTCACCCGTAGAGGGCGTCGATGTCCTTGGCGAAGTCGCGGACGACCAGGTTGCGCTTGACCTTGAGGGACGGGGTCAGGTGGCCGCTCTCCTCGGTGAAGTCGGTCTCCAGGATGACGAACTTCTTGACCTGCTCGGCCTTGGAGACCTGCGTGTTCGCGTCGTCCACGGCGGCCTGGACGGCGGCGAGCACGGCCGGGTCGGAGGTGAGCTCGGCCAGCGAGGCGCCGGGCCTGCCGTTGGAGTCCTTCCACTGGTCGAGGGCCTCGGGGTCCAGCGTGACCAGGGCCGCGACGAACGGCCGGTCGTCGCCGATCACCATGGCCTGGCTGACCAGCGGGTGGGCGCGGATGCGGTCCTCAAGGGGCGCGGGCGCGACGTTCTTGCCCGCGGCGGTGACGATGAGCTCCTTCTTCCTGCCGGTGATCCGGAGGTAGCCGTCCTTGTCGAGCTCGCCGACGTCGCCGGTGTGGAACCAGCCGGCGGCGTCGATCGCCTCGGCGGTGGCCTGCTCGTTGTTCCAGTAGCCGTCGAAGACGTGGCGGCCCTTGACCAGCACCTCGCCGTCGTCGGCGACGCCGACCGTCACGCCGGGGAACGGCTTGCCCACGGTGCCGATCTTGTTGGCGCCTGGGATGTTCACGGTCGAGGGGGCGGAGGTCTCGGTGAGCCCCCAGCCCTCGTAGATCTCGATGCCCGCGCCCTTGAAGAAGTTGCCGAGCCGCTCGCCGAGGGCGGAGCCGCCGCAGACGGCCGCGTTGAGCCGCCCGCCGGTGGCCGCGCGCAGCTTGCCGTACACGAGCTTGTCGAACAGGGCGCGCCGGAGCCGCAGGCCGAGCCCGGCGCCGCCGGAGCTCTCGGCGCGGCTCCACGCGATCGCGGTGTCCACCGCGCGGTGGAAGATCTTGCTCTTGAGCCCGCCCCCGGCGGAGGCCTTCTGCTCGGCGGCGTTGTAGACCTTCTCGAACACGCGCGGCACGCCGAGCAGGAACGTCGGCTTGAACGCCTGCAGGTCGGGGGCGACGTTCTTCATGTTGGGCGTGTGCGCGAGGACGGTGCCGGTCTCGATCAGTACGACCTCGATGATGCGGGCGAAGCTGTGGGCCAGCGGCAGGAACAGCAGCGCGGCCCGGCCGTCCACCTCGAAGAGCGCCTCCAGCGGCCCCCTGGCGACGTTGTGCGCGGTGAACAGCAGGTTGTCGTGGGTGAGGCGGCAGCCCTTGGGACGGCCCGTCGTGCCCGAGGTGTAGATGATCGTGGCGAGGTCGGGGCCGCCGCGCGCGAGGCGGCGCTCCTTGAGCGTCTCCTCGGGGATGTCCGCGCCGTTGGCGGTCAGCTCGGCGAACGCGCCGCCTTCGATGCGCCAGATCGCCGGCTCTTCGGCGATGCCGGCGAGGGCCTGCCTCACCGTCTCCTCGTGGGACTCGGTCTCGACGATGAGGCCCTTGGCGCCGCTGTCGGACACGATCCAGCTCACCTGGTCGGCCGAGGAGGTCTCGTAGATGGGGACGCTGACGGCGCCCGCGGCCCAAATGGCGTAGTCGGCGACGGTCCACTCGTAGCGGGTGCGCGACATGAGCGCCACGCGGTCACCCGGCTCGACGCCCGCGGCGATCAGTCCCCTGGCCACCCCGGCGACGTGGTCGCGGAACTCGGCGGCGGTGACCGGAGTCCAGGCGTCCCCGGCCTTGCGGCTGATCACCACAGCCTCGGGCTCCAGGTCACCACGCTTGAACACGGTGTCGACGCAGTTGGCGGACGCGGGTACGTCCACCAGCACGGGAACGCTGTACTCGCGCACGGTCACTCCTCTGGGGGGCACGCGGGAAGGCTGTCTCTGACTGAGGGCTGCCTGGACGCTACCGCTTCCGGTTACCCATGGGTAGTCACGCGCCGTTCATTAGGGCCGATTCACGCTATCAGGGTCGTCCGGCGGTGTTCCGCGCGAGCGGCGCCCCCGCGCGTGTCGGCTCTTGACAGCCAAGCGCTAGGTTGGGTACGCGGCGGGTACTACGATGTCCGTCATGCGGGTCCATGTCGTCAGTGACGTCCACGGGCGCGCGGAGGCCCTCTCCCGTGCGGGAGAGGGCGCCGACGTGCTCATCTGCCTCGGTGACCTGATCCTCTTCGTCGACTACGACGACCACTCGCAGGGCATCTTCGGCGAGTTGTTCGGCGAGGAGCGGGCGTCGCAGTTCATCGGGCTGCGCACGGCCGGCCGCTTCGACGAGGCGCGGAGCATGTCCGCCGCGCTGTGGGCCTCCCTCGGCGGTGAGCCGCGCGAGCACATCGAGCGGGCCGTCCGCGAGCAGTACACGCGCATCTTCGCGGCGATGCCCACGCCCGCCTACCTCACCTACGGCAACGTCGACCTGCCCGGCCTGTGGGGCGACTACATCAGAGACGGCCACCACGTGCTCGACGGCCAGACCGCCGAGATCGGCGGCCTGACCTTCGGGTTCGTGGGCGGCGGCCTGCGCACCCGCTACCGCACGCCGAACGAGGTCGACGACGAGGAGTTCGCCCGCAAGGTCGAGGCGGTCGGCGCCGTCGACGTGCTCTGCTGCCACATCCCTCCCGCCGTCCCCGGACTGCTGTACGACGTGGTGGCTCGGCGGTTCGAGCGGGGAAGCCAGGCGACGCTGGAGGCGATCAAGGCCACCCAGCCCCGGTACGCCCTGTTCGGCCACGTGCACCAGCCGCTGGCCGCGCGCACCCGCATCGGCCGCACCGAATGCGTCAACGTCGGTCATTTCCGCGGCCGGGGCAGCCCCTTCGCCCTCGACCTCTGAGCCCCGCGTCACGCGACTTCGAAGATCGGCCGCGCGGACGTTCGCTCGGCAACGGCGAACGAGTACGGTAAGCCCATGGCTGATCGCACCACGTCCAGCATCACGATCGGCGCCGACCCGTCGACCATCACGGCGGTCATCGCCGACTTCGCCGCCTACCCCGAGTGGGCCGGTCAGGTGAAGTCCGCGGAGGTCCTGTCCGTGGGCGACGACGGGCGCCCGGCCACCGTGCGGTTCGTCCTCGACGCCGGGGTGATCAGCGACGAGTACACGCTGGCCTACCGCTGGCGCGGCGACGAGGCCGTCGACTGGGACATCGCCGAGCCGGGCAAGATGGTCTCCGCGCTCACCGGCAGCTACCGCCTCGCGGGCGCGGGCGGGCGCACCGAGGTGACGTACGAGCTGGCCGTGGACCTCAAGGTCCCCATGATCGGCATGATCAAGCGCAAGGCCGAGAAGGTCATCGTCGACACCGCGCTCAAGGGCCTCAAGAAGCGCGTCGAGGGCCGATGAGCGCCGAGAGCCCGCGCATCCTGCTCTTCACCGGCAAGGGGGGAGTGGGCAAGACCACCGTCGCCGCGGCCACCGCCACGCTCGCCGCCCGCCGTGGGCTCAAGACGCTCGTGGTCTCGACCGACACCGCCCACTCCCTCGCCGACGCGCTCGGCGTGCCAGGCTCGGGCGAGCCCGCCGAGGCGGCGCCGGGCCTCTACCTCCAGCAGGTGGACACCCAGCGGGCGCTGGAGCGCCACTGGGGCGACCTTCAGGAGTACGCCAGGGGCCTGCTCGCCGAGCTCGGCCTCGACGAGGTCACCTCAGAGGAGCTCACGGTGCTGCCCGGCGCCGAGGAGCTCATCGCCCTGCTGGAGCTGCGCGAGCAGGTGCGCACCGGCCGGTGGGACATCGTCGTGGTCGACTGCGCCCCGACCGCCGAGACGCTCCGCCTGCTCGCCCTGCCCGAGGCCCTCGACTGGCACGTCAGCCGCCTGCTGCCCGCCGGCCGCAAGCTGATGCGGGCGCTGGCCCCGGTGATCCGGCACGTCGCCCGCCTCAGCGTGCCCGACGACAGCGTGGTGAGCGCCGGTGAGCGGCTGCACGCCGGCCTCATGGGAGTGCGCGAGCTGCTGACCGGCGACAACGCCTCCGTGCGGCTCGTGCTCACCCCCGAGGCCGTCGTGGTCGCCGAGGCCCGCCGCACCTTCACCTCCCTGAGCCTGTACGGCTACCGCGTCGACGCCGTCGTCGCCAACCGGGTGTTCCCCGAGGGCGGCTCCGACGAGTGGCGGCGCGGCTGGGTGGAGGCCCAGTCCAGGCATCTGGCGGCGGTCGAGGAGTCCTTCGCGCCGCTGCCCGTCCACAAGGTGCCCTACCTTCCCGCCGAGCCGGTCGGTCCCGAGGCGCTCGCCGCGCTGGCGGAGGAGCTGTACGGCGCGGCCGACCCGTTCGCGCCGCCCACGGGCGAGCCCCCGCTGACCATCCGGTCCGAGGGCGACGTCCACGAGCTGACCCTCGCCCTGCCGCTGGCGGACAAGAGCGAGGTCGATCTGGCGAGGAAGGGCGACGAGCTGATCGTCACCGCCGGCTCCTACCGCCGGGTCCTCGCGCTGCCCGCCGCGCTCGCCCGCAGATCGGTACGCGACGCGGCGCTCCGCGACGGCCACCTCCGGGTACGGTTCGAGGCAGGAGGGGCCTGATGACCGAAATGAACGAGACCAACGGCGACCTGCCCGAAGACGGGCGGCAAGACCGGCGCGAGGACACCGGCGGCGCCGGTGACCGGCACGACGTCCGGCGGGGCGTCAGCCGTGACGAGTGGCTGAGAGAACACGATCGGAGCGCGGGGGCCGGTGACGAGCGGCCGGGGCGGCGCGACGAACCGCGCGGCGGCCAGGACGACCGCCCCGACCCCCTGAGCTCGATCACCGGCGAGGCGCGGAAGCTCTTCGACTCCCTGCAGCAGCGGGCAGGGCGCGAGTTGGGCAAGGGCATCGTCAAGGGAGGCGTGAGCGGCCTCGGCCAGGGGCTGGGGCAGGCCTTCGGCGGCGGGAAACGCGGAGCCGGAGATGTGTGGAGCGAGGCGGTGGCCGGGCATGACGACGATGAGTACATCTGCCGGGCCTGCCCCGTCTGCAGGCTGAAGGCCGCCCGGCGCGACGCCGGCGGCGACGTCGCCGACCATCTGATCACCGCGGGCGGCGAGCTTTTCGCCGCGTTCCGCCAGGCGGTCGACGCCATGTCGCGGCCCGCCACGCCGAGGCGCCCCGGCGACACGGACACCCGAGTAGAGCACATCGACCTGGGCTGAGGGCCTGGCGAAATTCTCGGGGGGAAGGGATGAGAAATGGCGCTGACGATCGGCGTTGACATCGGTGGAACGAAGATCGCCGCCGGGGTCGTGGACGAGGACGGCCACATCGTGGAGAACCTCCTGCGGCCCACGCCCGCGGACAGCCCGGACAAGGTGGCGGACACGATCGCCGAGGCGGTGCTCGACCTCGCGAGCCGCCATGACGTCGAGGCCGTCGGGCTGGGCGCCGCCGGGTTCGTCGATGAGACGCGGTCGATCGTCCGGTTCGCCCCGAACCTCGCCTGGCGTGAGGAACCCCTGCAGAAGAAGGTCGCCGAGCGGGTCAACCTGCCCGTCGTGGTGGAGAACGACGCCAACGCGATGGCCTGGGGCGAATACCGCTTCGGAGCCGGGCGCGGCGAGAGCCACGTCGTGTGCGTGACCGTCGGCACCGGCATCGGCGGCGGCCTGGTCTTCGGCGGCTCGCTGTATCGCGGCCGGTGGGGCATGGGCGCCGAGATGGGCCACATGCAGGTGGTCCCCGGAGGGCGCCTGTGCGGATGCGGCAACCTCGGATGCTGGGAGCAGTACGCCAGCGGCAACGCCCTGGTCCACGAGGCCAGGGTGGTCGCCGCCGCCGAGCCCGACCGCGCCGGCCGCATGCTGGAGCTCGCCGGCGGTTCGGTGTCCGACATCGAGGGCGAGCACGTCACGCAGGCCGCCCGCGAGGGCGACGCCGCGGCCCTGACCGCTTTCGCGAGCATGGCCGAGTGGCTCGGCCAGGGCATGGCCGACATCGCCGCCGTGCTCGACCCGGGCTGCTTCATCCTGGGCGGCGGCGTCTCCCGCGCCGCCGACCTGTGGATCGACCAGGCGCGCACGGCCTTCCTGCGCGCGCTGACCGCTCGCGAGCACCGGCCGCACGCCGACATCCGCCCGGCCGAGCTCGGACCGGCAGCGGGCCTGGTGGGCGCGGCCGATCTCGCCAGGCACCCCTGACCGGCCGCCGGGGAACCGCGAACGGGTGACGAAGCTCCATGGTGATCCGCGTCGGCACCTACAACGTGCGGTCGATGTACGACGACAACGCCGCGCTGGCGCGGGTCATCAGGGCCATGGCGCCGGACGTGCTGTGCGTCCAGGAGGCCCCGCGCCTGCTCCGCTGGCGCAGCAGGCGCGCGGAGCTGGCCAGGGCCTCGGGCCTGCGGGTCGTGGCCGGGCGGCGCTGGGGCGGCGTGGCCGTGCTGGCCGCGCCGAGCACGCGGGTGATCCACGCCGAGGGTCACCTGCTGCGGCCGTTCATGGGCCTGGAACGGCGCGGGGTGGCCATCGCGGTGGTCGAGTGCGAGGACACGAGGATCACCGTCGCGTCCGTACACCTGGACCTGGTCGCCGCCGCCCGGCTGTGCCACGCGATCGAGATCATGAACCTCGTCGAGAGCGCCGCGGAGCGCTTCGGGGCCCCCATCGTGCTGGCGGGGGACGTCAACGAGCAGCCCGGCGGGGCCGCGTTCCGCTACTTCGCCCGGCGCCTCGCCGACTGCTACCCGCTCGCGCCCCGGGGCGACGGCCTCACCTTCACGGCCAGGGCGCCGGGGAAGCGCCTCGACATGGTCTTCGCCGCCCCCGGGCTCTCGGTCCGGTCCTGCGGAGGCGTCGACGCCCCCGCCGCCGACCTGGAGGCGGCCACCGACCACCTGCCCGTGGTGGCCGAGCTCCTGGCGAGCTGAGCCCGTCCCGGGGGGCGTGCGGGCTTCGCGCTGGTCGACGGCCGGACGGGGGCCAGGTGACCGTTTGGTCAACACTGGCGCACCTGCCCGCGCACGGGATGGCAGGACACGTACGATTTGGTCATGTCCCGCCGCTTGTCGCGGCGTGCGTTGCCGTTGTGCGTGATGCTGACCGCCGTGCTGACCAGTGCCTTCATCCGCGCCACATCCGCAGCGCACGCCCATGCCGATCCGCCTCGCCCCAGTGCCGCCTCGGGCGGCCCCGCGGCGCTCCAGCAGGAGTCGGCGACGGCACGGCTGCAGACCGACGGCTCCCTGTCCGACGTCGTGGGCCTGTCCAAGTCGAACATCTGGGCCGTCGGGCAGGAGGACGTCTGGGAGGCCTGGCAGAACCGCAGCGTGATCACCCACTGGGACGGCGGCACCTGGACCGAGATGGGCATCCGCAACGACGCCTCGAGCGCCGGGCACCTGCGGTCGGTCGCGGCCGCCTCGCCCGGTGAGATCTGGGCGGTCGGCGACGGCCACGACGGCCTGCCGTACGTCGTGCGCGGTGACGGCTCGGCGTTCGACCGGGTCAGCGTGCCGCAGCTCGGCTCGGGCGACTACCTCGGAGGCGTCGCCGCCGTCCCCGGCCGCATGGTCGCCGTGGGCAGCCGGACGAAGAAGACGCGAGACGTGGCCCGCGGCCCCCGAGAGCAGCGTTTCGCGCTCGTCGCGACGTCCACCGCCAAGGGCTGGACGGTCGTCGGCGGCAAGGTCAAGGGCACCCTGTACGGTGCCGCGCTGACACGCAAGGGCGAGGGCTTCGCGGTCGGAGACGGCGACGCGGGGCCCCTGATCATGCGGCTGGCCGGGAACACCTGGAAGCCGGTGACGGCGCCGTCCGTCGAGGGAGGGTTCCTCCGCGACGTCTACATCGACGGGCCGAAGAGGGCCGTCGCCGTGGGAGGCGTCTACCACGACGGAGGGAAGATCGGGCCGCTGATCCTCACGTGGAACGGCAAGCGCTGGTCCCGGGCCTCGGTCCCCGGCCGCTACACGGAGCTGTACGGCGTCACCGGGGACGGCAAGGGCCACTTCTGGGTGTCCGGTTTCGACCCCGAGCACGCGAGCGCGGCGTACCTGCTGCGCGGCGGAGCGTCCGGATGGCGGGTCGTCCGGGGCGAGACCTCGGCCAAGCCGCGCACCATGCGCCTCCAGGCGGTCACCCATGTCGGCGACCTCACGCTGGCCGTCGGCCACGTGGTGGACGCCGGCGACCACTACACCGACGTGGTCGAGCGCTTCCAGCCGGACACCTCCAAGAGCACCGCGACGAGGGTCAAGACCGAAGGCGCCCCGTCGGAGCGTTGAGGCCGGCCCGCCCTGGCCGCCTCAGGCCTGTCGCCGGCCACGCGAGCACGCGGGACGCTCGTGCGCGTGGTGACCGCGATCGCCGCCCTCGGCGCCATGATCGTCGCTGGCGCCGTGCCGGCGAGCGCGGCTCCGGCGGGCTACTCCGTGGCCGGCACCGACGTCTCCAACCACGACGGCACGATCAACTGGGGTGACGTCGCGGCCAAGGGCGTGAAGTTCGGCTGGGCGAAAGCCACCGAGGGCCTCGACTTCGTCGACCCGCAGTTCAACGCGAACTACCACGGCGCCAAGAACAACGGCGTGTACATCGGGGCGTACGCGTTCGGCCGTCCCGACAAGGGCGTGGGCACGGGAAAGGCTCAGGCCGACTACCTGGTGGACCACGCTCAGTACGTCAACGACGGCAAGACCCTTCCCCTGCAACTCGACATCGAGTGGCCCTGGTGGACCACGGCCGCTCCGATATATCCGTGCTACGGGCTGTCCAGCAGCCAGATGGTGACCTGGATCCGCGACTTCGTGAACGAGGTGAAGTCACGCACCGGCAGGGACGCGGCGATATACACCAACCCCAACTGGTGGAACCAGTGCACGGGCGGCAACGGGTCGTTCTCGGCCAACGCCCTCGAGACCTCCAACTACAGCGGCTCTCCGGGCGCGTTGCCCGCGGGGTGGTCGCGGTTCACCGCCTGGCAGTACGCCGGGTCCTCCAGCAGCCTCCCCGGCTCGCCCACGGTCTTCAACAGCACGCTGAGCGACCTCGCGGCATTCGCGGGCGGCGGCGATCTGGGGGTGCTGGAGTATTACCTGTCGGACAGTCAGGGTTCCAGTGTCGCGACGCGTCCGGTGATCTATTACGGCAGCAGCCCGCAGATCCCGATCGTGGGTGACTGGAATGGGGACGGGGTGGACACGGTCAGTACCTTTGACCCGACGACCGGCACTTTCTATATCAGTGACAACCCGGTCACCGGGAACGCCGAGCGTGTGATCCGCTATGGGGATCCTGGGGCGCAGTCGCTGGTGGGCGACTGGGACGGTGATGGCAAGGACAACATCGGGGTGAAGATGGGTGCCACCTATTACATGCGCACCGGTGCGGTGACCGGCGCCATCGAGAACACCAGGGCGATCGGTTACGGCAACACCACCGGGGACCTGCCCGTCATCGGCGACTGGAACGGCGACGGCATCGACACCCAGGGCCTCGCCCGCTAGTCACCGAAGATTTGGCCGGCAGGGCGGTGACCGTCAGACGCCCTCCGGAGAACGAACCGAGTGTGACCCCTGAGGGGGGCGGACGAACGTCCGCC
>NZ_JBFBIK010000160.1:0-13244 GCF_040685555.1 Sphaerisporangium sp. NPDC088356 | reverse complement strand
CCCAGGAAGATCGTGCCCTGGTTCCTGACGATGACCGCCTCGTCGCTCATGGCGGGCACGTACGCGCCTCCGGCCGTGCAGGAGCCGAGCACGGCGGCGATCTGCGGGATGCCGCGCGACGACATGGTGGCCTGGTTGTAGAAGATGCGCCCGAAATGCTCCCGGTCGGGGAAGACCTCGTCCTGGAGCGGCAGGAACGCGCCGCCGGAGTCGACCAGGTAGACGCACGGCAGGTGGTTGTGGAGGGCGACCTCCTGGGCGCGCAGATGCTTCTTGACCGTGAGCGGGTAGTAGGTGCCGCCCTTCACGGTCGCGTCGTTGGCGACGATCACGCATTCCCGGCCCGAGACGCGGCCGACTCCGGCGATGATCCCGGCGGCGGGGGCCTCGTCGCCGTACAGCCCGGTGGCGGCCAGCGGCGAGAGCTCCAGGAAGCGGGAGCCGGGGTCGAGCAGCGTGCCGACGCGGTCACGGGGCAGGAGCTTTCCGCGCTCGACGTGCCGCACGCGTGACCGCTCGGGGCCGCCGAGGGCCGCGACCGCCAGCCGTTCGCGCAGGTCTGCGGCCAGGCGCTCGTTGACCTCCGCGTTGCGCTTGAACTCCTCGCCGACCGGGCTCGCCGTCGTCCGGAGCACAGGGCCCATGACGCACACCTCCCAGTGGTTAACGCTCGCTAACAACGCCCTGGATGTTAGTCATCATTAACGGGTTCGTCTACCATTGCCGGTCATGACCGTTGTGCGGAGTCCTACCCGCGTTCCGAGCCCTCGGCGCAGGGAGATCCTGGACGCCGCCGCCACGTTGTTCGCGGCCCGGGGCTTCCACGGCGTGTCGATCGAGGAGATCGGCGGCGCGGTCGGCATATCGGGGCCCGCGCTGTACCGCCACTTCAGCGGCAAGGACTCCCTGCTCTCCGAGATGCTGCTGGACATCAGCGAGCGCCTGCGCACCTCGGCGGTAGAACGGGTCACCCGGGCCTCCGGCGGGAGCGAGGCGCTGGACGCGCTGATCACTGGGCAGATCGAGTTCGCGCTCGACCATCCCGCGCTGATCACCGTGCACGACCGTGAGCTCGGCAACGTCCCCGAGCCCGCCCGCCGGCAGATCAGGCGGCTCCAGCGGCTGTACGTCGAGGAGTGGGTCACCGTCCTGGCCGAGCTGTACCCGGGCGTACGGCCGCCGGTGCTGCGCGCCGCCACCCACGCGGTCTTCGGGCTCCTCAACTCCACCCCGCACAGCGCCGGTGAGCTGGCCCGCGACGCCATGTCCGACCTCCTGCACCGCATGGCCCGCGTCGCCCTGACCAGCCTCGTTAACGAACGCTAACTCCCGCACTTCCGGCGTCCCCGCCGCGGACCCGTCCTTTCCCATGCCTCGACGAAGGCCTTGTTCTGCGAACTATCTCGATATATCTTTTGTGTATCTAGATAGTTCCGAGGCGACCGTACGTACCAGCGAAGCGTGCCCGAGGAGATGATGGAGCTACGCGTGCGGGGAAGCAGGAGGATGAGGAAGAGTGACGACAAGCGAGGCGCCCGCCGTCGCCGTACGGGGGCTGAAGAAGAGTTACGGCAACGTCGAGGCCGTCAAGGGCGTCGACTTCGAGGTGCGGCCGGGCGAGGTCTTCGGCTTCCTCGGGCCCAACGGCGCGGGGAAGACGACCACAATCAGCATGCTCTGCACGCTCGTGGGCCCGACGGGCGGATCGGCCGAGGTGGCCGGGCACGACGTGGTCAGGGAGCGGGACGAGGTCCGGCGCAACATCGGGCTGGTGTTCCAGGATCCCACCCTGGACGGCTACCTGTCGGCCGAGCAGAACCTCCGCTTCCACGCGGAGCTGTACGGGGTACGGAAGGAGGTGGTCAACGAGCGGATCCGGCAGGTCATGGAGATGGTCGCGCTCTGGGACCGCAAGGACGCCAAGGTCATGACGTTCTCCGGGGGCATGAAGCGCCGGCTGGAGATCGCCCGGGGCCTGCTCCACTCACCGCGCGTGCTGTTCCTGGACGAGCCGACCGTAGGGCTGGACCCGCAGACCCGATCCGCCATCTGGGGATATATCAATAAATTGCGGCACACAGAAGATATCACCATCTTCATGACCACGCATTACATGGAGGAGGCGGAGTACTGCGACCGCATCGCCATCATCGACCACGGCGAGATCGTGGTCATCGACTCCCCCGAGGCCCTCAAGGCCGGCGTCGGCGAGGACCGCGTGCAGATCCAGACCGATGACGACGCGACCGCCATCTCCGCCCTCAAGGAGCGTTTCGGCCTCGACGCGGCCGTCCGCGAGGGCGTGGTGACCTTCGCCGTCCCCTCCGGGGAGGAGTTCGTCCCCCGACTGTTCGCCGAGCTAGGGGTGCCGATCCGCTCGGTCAGCGTGTCGCGGCCCTCGCTGGACGACGTGTTCATGAACTACACCGGCTCCACCATCCGCGACGCCGAGGGCGAGAGCGGCGCGTCGGCGTGGATGATGCGCGCCATGGCGAGGAGGTAACGATGGCAACCGGCGTCACCGCACCCGGAGTCGTCCGGGTCCACGTACCCGGGCGCAGCGTCAGGCACGACATCCGGGCGATCAAGATCGTCCTTCACCGTGAGCTGCTGCGGTTCGTCAACGACCGCACCCGCATGATCTCCACGCTGGTGCAGCCCGTGCTGTGGCTGTTCGTGATGGGCACCGGCCTCAGCACGCTGGTCTCACGGCCGGGCCAGGGCGTCGACTTCCGCACCTTCATCTATCCCGGCGTGATCGCCATGACGGTGATCACGACGGCCATGTTCTCGGCGGGCTCGATCGTGTGGGACCGCGAGTTCGGCTTCCTGCGCGAGATGCTGGTGGCCCCGGTCAGCCGCGCCTCGATCGTGATCGGCAAGTGCCTGGGCGGCGGCATCGTCGCGACCGCGCAGGGCGTCATCATCCTGGCCCTCGCCGGGCTGGTCCACGTGCCCTACTCCCCCACGCTGATCCTCACTCTGCTCGGCGAGATGTTCCTCGCGTCGGTCACGATCACCGCCTTCGGCGTGAGCCTCGCCGCCCGCATGAAGAACATGCAGAGCTTCTTCGGGATCATGCAGATGGCCATCATGCCCATGATCTTCCTGTCCGGGGCGATGTTCCCCCTGACCAACCTGCCCGGCTGGCTGGCCTTCCTGACGAAGATCAACCCCCTGACGTACGCCGTCGACCCGATGCGCCACGCGGTCTTCAGCCACCTCAACGTGGACCCGAGGGTCGTGAACGCGCTCAACCCCGGGGTCCACTGGTTCGGCTGGCACGTCCCGGTCGCCGTGGAGCTCGGCATCGTCGCGCTCATGGGCGTCGCCCTGCTCGGCATCGCGATCGCCCAGTTCCACCGCACCGACTGAGCTCGCCGTTCAACCGAGCTTCGTCGCTCTCCGTGTTCAATATCATATCCGCGGCGGGCCCAAGCGGCAGCGCCGAACTTTTCATCCCGGGCGCAAGTGCCTGGACGACCGCCTGGTCTTGCAAGGCATCCTGCTTGTCCTGCAGACCGGATCGTCTGGGAGCACCTGCCCCAAAAGGTGGGCTACGACTTCGGGATGGCCTGCTGGCGGCGGCTGGCCGAATCGCAGAAGGCCAGGGTCTGGCAACGCCTGCACGAGGTACTTCTCGACCGCCTTCGAGTCGCCGACGCACTCGACTCCTAATGCGTCGCCGTGGATTTTTCCCACGTCAGAGCGCTATACAGAGGGGCACAGGCCGGTCCAAGCCCCGTCGACCGAGGCCGGCTGGTCAGCAAGCACCACCTGATCACTGACGCAACCCGCATCCCTCTCGCTGTCATTCTGACCAGCGGCATGCCGCTGCTGGAGGCTATCCCCCGGTGCGGAGCAAGCGCGGCCGGGCTCCGGCGGCGGCCCGATGTCATCCTCGAGGATCGCAGCTACGACGACCCACCGTAGCCAGGCACTCGTGACTAGGCGTCTGTAGGGCACCGAGGCACTGATCATGATTCGGGACCATTGTCGGCGTGCTGCGTGCAGCCTGAAGTCACTGGCGGCCGAGTCCGGCTCCCAGGCCGCATGCCCGATCACCGGGCTGCTGTGCGAAGATCCGAGCGAGCTACCCAGCGGACACCGACGCCGCCTTCTCACCTTGGCTCTCCGCCTGAAGTCGTCTGCGCCCGAAACAGTCGGCTCGATCAGGTCGGGTTGCCATCCGACACCGTCACTCCGCTGCGAGACGGTCGAAAATCTCGACTAGCACCTCGGGCACTTCGTCACGGCTTCGCAGTCGCTGGGCCAGATTGGACAACAGCGCAGGCTTGGAAACCCTCTCCCCGGACCCGTCGCGGAGAAGCGTGGAGAGGTTCCCACTGAATTTCCCTGTCCCCCGAAGATCGTGAATGTCCCGCTCAATCCACAGTCTGTGATCACTACGAGGCCAGGACTCGTTCGCCGTTGCGGCCCATTGAGCGTCCGTGAACAACTCCTCGAGCTCATTCGGGTCGCCTACGTAGTCGATATGATCGGAAGTAATTCCACGAGCCGTAAGTTTATCCTTCTCGAAAATTTTTGGATGGTCCTTTTTACTGTCGTGGTCGACGATAACGTGAACCTCGCGTCCAAGATCGCGTAGGTATCCCACGAAAGTAAGTACGGTTGTGTTTCCACCGGAGTCGAACAAGACGATCCCCGACTCTTGCAGCCTCCGTCCTGTTACGAGGTGAAATAGTCGCGGGAAGGCCACTTTTTCGGTCGCTCCCTCGACCAGAAGAAAACACCGTTCGAAGAGCACTGCGCTTGTCGGAAGACCTAGCTCATCTGAGATCCGGCTGACAAACTGTCCATAGTCTGAGTCATCGTGCGTAGCGAGACGCTCAACCGCCGTCTGGCCGCCGACCAATCGGAGGTGGGCTACGTTCTCCAAGGGAACCCGGTCGATCAGGTTCACCGAATGGGTGGCAACCATCATGCGGACACCTGGGTTGGCGCACTGCACACGAACCAAGTCCATGAACTCCCGCTGCCGAACGAAGTCCAAGTGCGTGTCGGGTTCGTCATAGGCGATGATCAGGCCGTTTTGCGCCTCTTCCTGAACACTAGTGGAGACCTGTCGATTGGACCACTCCCAAACGGCAAGATTGAGCTGCCGCTGGCGGCCCGTGCCGACATGATCAAAATTTACTCGTCGACCGTTACGATCCGCCATAACGCGAACATCGGAAAGCGCGTCCTTAACAGAGACGATCGGCAGAATCGTCACACCCTCGTACCCGTCACACCGCTCCTGGATTAGATCGCATAGATCCTCGAGCTCGGCGGCCAGCTTCAGAGAAATCTCTTCCTCAAGATTCTTAACGCGCTCCGTGAATTCCGCCTCCGACAGGATCCGTCGGTAGGTGATCCGCAGAGCTTGAGTCAGCTGGGAGCGCAAGTTCGCCCCATCCGCGCCAGACAGATGGAAATATTCCGGAAGGTTTAGATCACCATCGGCCACCGTCATCCAGTCGATGACGGTCTCCTCGGCAACAGCACGTGCGCGAAGCGCCTTAAGGTAAGTTTCCTTGACACCCTTCGGACCATCCGGCTCGATACCAAGCATTTGGGCTCGGTCTTTCAGGACCCCAAGAGCTAGCGATTCGTCAAGGTTACGCAGGAGCGGCTCTCGCGGCACCTCTCGCTCGATCTCATACACCGCCCGTGATCCGGCAGCTCCCCGCCTTCGCAACCGGATAGTCTCCCCGAGATCCAGGTGCTTCTGCTCTGTCTCGGTAAGCCTCGCCGTACAGGTTACGACGATCTGTGCACCTTCCGCGTCCTCGCGCACGTCATCTGTGGTCAGTGTGTGTGCTCTCAACAAGAACGCCAAGGCCGCAAGCGTCGCAGTCTTGCCGCTGTCGTTTCGCCCCGTAAGAACCGTAGGACAGCGCAGCGGAATGTCGGAAACTTCCGCCAACGACCTGAATCCTGACACGCTGAACGATTCAATCTGCACGAAACCACTCCGCGGATAGGCCCACTGTCTAGATTCAGGGGATCAGAGGGCGGTGTCGATGAACGTGAACGCCCGATCGTCTCGCCGGTACTCACCTGGAACCTCGAAGCGATCGAAGAGCACCGTGACCTCGAACATGACTGCAGCATCAAATAAGCGCGGCCGGCCGTCTCCGGCATGACCCGACGAGGAGTGGCCTCCCACTAGAGCCGCACGCATACGCCAGAGTCCCGCCTTGGTAGTGCCGAGTAGCCACGGCGTCACGATTCGCGGTAGTCCGAGATACGTGAATGCCAGATGGCGTTGCTCAGCGATAGCCGTCCGGATGCGCTCAAGCACGACCGAGTCCACGAAGACCCCCCACGCTGACTCGACAAGGGCGATCGGAAAAGCGTCCTACAAGCAGTCTCTTAGGTCAAATCAGAGTCATGCACTCCCACCGAACACACCAGCCCCAAGCGACAACCAGCAGTTTAGATAACCACAAGTGCGGGGCATATCCCGACAAATAGTGATAAAAGCGACTTTCTGTGACTCCGGCGACTATGTGAGCAATCTCAGCGCAGGCACGGCGTACCCCCTGAGCGAGGGCTGTGGGTCAGGTCATGCCTGCCCAGCGGTTTGCCCAGGGCCATCGTGTGGAGATGCGGAGCCGAAGCCGTCAGCGAAGGTGACAGGCGTTGGGTTCGTAACGGCGGGCGGGCCACTCAGGGCGAGCATCTGCATCCAGGCCCGGAGTTTGCAGGCCAGGACGACGAGCTCACACCGGATCTGGTTATGGGTGAAATTGTGCAGGGGCAGGTTGGGTAGACCAGTGTCCTTGGCGCAGCCGATGCGGTCCTCGCAGCGGGCGCGACGCGTGCCACAGTTCGAGATCGGGCAATTGGCCGTCACCGGTGTTGGCAATGAACGGGTGAAGAGGTGTCCTTCGATGTCGTTGAAGCGCAGTTGCGCGCCCGGCGGGGTGTTTCTACGGACGGTGACGCGCATGCCTTGGGCCGGTTGTTAGGTGCCGTTGTGGGTGTCAGGCGCTGGTCGGCGTTCACTGCGCGGCCTGGTCGCTCGCGACCTGTCACGGGCGGAAATAGTCGTCTGCGACGGCCACGCCGGGCGCCACGTGGATGGCCAGGTAGCGCCCGGGCCGTCCTGTCGCCGGAACTTCAGGGTATTGGGATGTTATCCGGGGATGAGGGCCAGCCATCGTTCGCAGAGGGCGCGGAACTGGCAGCGTTGTAATCCCGTGCCACGCCCCTCAGGTAGGCGATCGCTTCGGTGGCCTGCGTCAGCACGAACAGGCACTCTGGCACGGCGCCCACGGGCGTGACCCGGTAGGCCATCCCGCGCAGGCTCGTCTGGATGGTGGTCCGTCCCCGAGTCATGCCGTCCGTACCGAATACCAGCAGTTCGGTGGGGTGGTGTGTCACCGGCCGGACCTTCCCGTAGGCGAGCACAAGGCGTACCTGCTTCACGATGAGACACGGAATGCCCTCTTCATGAAGGCCCTTGGCCAGTACGGAAAGCAGCTGTGCGTCTGCGTGCGCCTTCTTTTCCGTCACCGGCTTGGTGTTGATCTGATCCATGGCGTGAGCAGCCGTTCATCGTCGGAGATGGGAGGAGTGGTCCGAGCTGTTCTGCGGGCCGGCGAGCCCAGGTGCGGCCGGTGGGTCAGGCCTGCGGCGCACGCCGGCCGGTTTGCCCCTGATGAGCGCCCGATCGTTGAGCTGAGGCATCTCAGGGGCATCTGGCACCGAGCCCAGCGTCTCCCGGATCTCCAGCGACAGAGGATCGCCGTCGATTAGCTCGGCGTATCGCGTCGCCACGCGGTACGCCGTGCCAAAGGCGTTCCCGCCCGGGGTCCGGCAGTAGTACCTGAGGCCGCCCTGCCCCGACCACCAGGAGTAGGAGTGTCCGGTGGTCCAGACGATCACCTCGGGCGAGACGATCACCACCGCGACACCGGTACCGACGCGAACGTCCGACGGGGTGCGGAACCTCCGCAGGGCCTGGCTCAGACGCTGTGCCGCCTGTAACGAAGCCGACGTGAGCTGAGTTAAAGGCGAGGAATCCCCCAAATGGGGTCGTATCTGCTTGCGAAGGTCCCGTGGCATTGGACCGCCCTAATCTCCTCGACAGTTTCGCTTCTGGCTTCTCAGATTGCTCTCAAGCGATTACTCTCGGTAGAGATTTCCTCTCAACACCACCTGGACAGACGCAGTTAATCCCCCCGTTGAAGTTCGGAGCGGTCGAAGGAGCGTTTCGATGCCGCACCCAAGCGAGCTCAACCCCGCTGATAGTCCCCGGGCCCTTTTCGGCTACGAACTACGCAAACACCGGAAAGCGGCAGGACTGTCACAAGAACAACTCTCCACAAAGGTGCAGTACACAGGAGCCATGATCAGTTCGGTGGAGACCGCGAAGCGCACGCCGTCGCGAGACTTCGCCCAGCGCTGCGACGATGCCCTCAAACTGGATGGCGCGCTGGTCCGGCTCTGGCCGTTCATCCATCACTCGGCGACACCCTCGTGGTTCCGACCATGGCTCGACATCGAGCGCGAGGCAAGTGCGCTGCGCGCATGGGAGCCACTCGTCATCCCAGGCCTGCTCCAAACCGAGGCGTACGCCAGGGCGATCTTCCGTGGCGAGCCGCGTCCGGTTCTGGAGCGGGTGGAAGAGCAGGTCGCCGCGCGGATGGAGCGACAGAGCATCCTCGAGCGTCCGGAGCCGCCGATGTTCTGGGCGGTCGTGGACGAGGGGGCGCTCCAGCGTGTCATCGGCGACGCACAGGTGATGATCGATCAGCTCAAGCGCCTTGAGGGCCTCGACGCGCTCCCCTATGTCATCATCCAGGTGCTTCCATTCCGGGCCCGCTCAACCGTGGGGCTGGAGGGCGGATTCCTGATGGCTCAGGCCCCGGGCCTGCCGGATACGGTATACGTCGAGGCCATAGGAGGACATAGCCAGGTCATCGAACGTGTCACAGAAGTCCAGGAACTCCTAACGCGGTACGAGATGATCCGTGCGGAGGCGCTCCCTCAGCAGGCGTCGCTTGAGCGGATTAAGGAGATTCGAGAGCACATGGAGCTGAACGAAGAGCTGACCGCGGCGACGTGGTCCAAGTCCACCTTCTCCGGCGGGAGCGGTGGCAATTGTGTCGAGGTCGCCCACCTTCCCGGCGGGCGCATTGGCGTCCGAGACAGCAAGAAGCCGAGCGGCCCGGCGTTGATCTTCACGCCGGGAGAGTGGGCCGCCTTCACGAAGGGCGTCCAGTCGGCGAGTTCGACGCCTGAGCGCTGACGGGCAAGCGAACGGCCCGGGGGCTCGTGAGCTCCCGGGCCGTCGTGTCACCTGTGGGGTGTTACTTCTTCACGCGAACGTAGTCGCTCCTGCCGGCCGAGGCGTTGGCCTCGGCGTTGCCCTTGAAGCGGATCTTCCAGTAGCCGGAGTGCCAGGCCTTGACCTGGGTCCAGAACCTGCCGGCGCTGTTCGTGCTGACCGTCTTGACGTACTCCCACTTGGAGTGGCCGGCCTGCTTGAAGTACAGGGCCACCTTCACGTGGTCGTAGGCGGTCCAGTGGTCGCCGTCCCAGATCTGCAGTGTGCCCTTGTTCTTGACGTACTTGCCGTACTTCACCGGCTCGGGGTAGGCGTTGGCCTTGATGATCCGGGTGTCGGCGGGCGGTGCCGGCTCGTTGACCGTCACGTACACCGACCGGCTGCTCGTGCCCTTCACGCCCCCGGCGCCGTCGAACTCGGCCCGCCACCAGCCGGACCGCTCAGCCTCGGCGCCGATCGAGAACCGGCCGCCACGGTCGGTCCAGTCGTGCCCCACGATCTGCCACGAGCGCGAACCGTCGGGCTTGAACAGCAGGTCGACCTTCTGTCCCTGGTAGCCCTCCCAGCCGTGCGAGGTGTCCAGTTCGAGACGTCCCCGCGCGGTCAGCCTGTCACCCTGGTCGGCGGGGTCGGGGTTCACGTCGAAGCCGGCGATCCGGCTCGACGTGTTCTTCTGGCGCACATCGACCTGGTCGCTGTCGCTGGTGGCCTTGTGCGCGACCGGCGAGCCGTCGTACTCGGCCCGCCACCAGCCGGTGCGGTCGGCCTTGACGCCGGCCGAGAAGCGGCCCTTCCAGTCGGTGTAGTCGTAGGCGACCCGGTCGTATCCGGCGCTACCCTCGGCACGGAAGGCGATGTACACCTTCTGCCCCTTGTAGGGCTTCCACCCATCGGTGCCGTTGAGCAGCAGCCGGCCCTGGAGGGTCAGCGTGTCGCCCTTGCCGATGGGCTCGGGCGAGGCGCCGAACCCGGCGAGGTCGCTCTCCCAGACCTGCTTGACCTGGAAGTCCTTGTCCGCCTTACCGGTGCCGACGACGCTGGTCGCCTTGGCCGTGACGTTCCACGTACCGGGGGCGTCCGACCGGTCGAAGGTGCGCGTGCCCTGCCACTTCTGCTTGCCGCCGGCCTCGTCCACCTTCTTGGCAGAAAGGTCGAGCGTCGAGCCGTTGGGCCGCTTCAGCGTGAAGCCCCCGCTGGTCGCGCCGTCGACGAGGAAGCTGAAGGTGACCGCCTTGCCGTCCTTGCTCTCGACGACGACCGGGCTGGAGCTCACCTCCACAGAGGAGACATCGGGGGCCGCGAGTTTCCCTGCCGACGCCGACGCCGATGGGGTCACCAGAGCGAGGGCTCCGGCGCCCATGGCCATCGCCACGACGACGGCACGGATGCGTTTTAACACGGGGTGTCCTTTCTTCCCGTTGCCTAACGCGGCTTGAGGGTGCCACGTCATTCCTCCTTAGTAGACGGCCGCATTACGACAACGGTTGTGCTGTCTGACAAACCGTCATTAATCACAGTCAAATAGAGCGGTCCACTCGGACACTCGACCAGTCTCGGCAAGCTCCGGGACGCGACCCGGTTCATCGCGACATAATCGGCCTTGTGGGCCGCGACGCAGTTGAGACGCACTTCACCGAGTCGGTTGCCGCGCTCTCGCCGGGCAGCCGCCGCGATCCCGGGCTGCCCGTGCGGCCGGGCACGACGCTGACCGGCGCCCGATGTCGCGAGCTCTTCGAGATCCAGCTCGCCAGCCGGCTGCTCGACATCGCCGCCCGCTGGCTGCGCGAGCAGGGCGAGGGCTTCTACACGATCGGCTCGGCCGGCCACGAGGGCAACGTCGCGGTGGGAGCCGCCACCCGCGTCACCGATCCCGCCCTGCTGCACTACCGGTCGGGGGCCTTCTACCTGGCCCGCTCCGCGCAGGCCGGGCGGCTCGCCGAGGAAGGCCTGCGCGACGTGCTGCTCGGCCTCGCCGCCGCGGCCGAGGAGCCGATCGCCGGCGGGCGCCACAAGGTCTTCGGCCATCCCGATCTCGCGGTCATCCCGCAGACCTCCACGATCGCCAGCCACCTGCCCCGCGCCGTCGGCGTGGCCTTCGCCATCGAACGGGCGCGCAAGCTCGGCGTCACCGGCGCGGCCTGGCCGGCCGGGGCGATCACCGTGTGCAGTTTCGGGGACGCCTCGATCAACCACGCCAGCGCCCTGAGCGGTATCAACACCGCGGCCTACTGCGCCTACCAGGGACTTCCGCTGCCGATCCTGTTCGTCTGCGAGGACAACGGCATCGGCATCAGCGTGCGCACCCCGCCCGGGTGGGTCGAGGCGTCCGGCCATCCCCTCATCCCGCGCTTCCAGGCCGACGGCTGCGACCTCGCCGAGACGTACGACGTGGCGTGCCAGGCGGTCCAGCACGTGCGCACCCGCAGGTCACCGGCGTTCCTGCACCTGCGCATGGTCCGCCTGATGGGGCACGCGGGCTCCGACGTCGAGTCGGCGTACCGCGCGCCGCGCGAGATCGCCGCCGACCTGGAGCGCGACCCCCTGCTGGCCACGGCGAAGCTGCTGGTGGACGCCGGGCTGACGTCCCCCGACGAGCTGCTCGGGCGCTACGAGACGATCCGCGAGCACGTGCTCAAACTGGCGCTGGAGTCCACCCGCAGGCCCCGGCTGCGTTCGGCCCGCGAGGTCATGGAGCCGCTCGCGCCCCGCCACCCCGCCCAGGTCGCGGCCCAGGCCACGCGCCAGGCGGGCGACCGGGCGAAGCTGTTCGGCGACACCCCGCCCGAGCGGGAGGGGCCGCTCACCCTCGCCCAGTCGATCAACCGCACGCTCTTCGACCTCATGGGCGCCCACCCCGAGGTCATGCTCTTCGGGGAGGACGTGGCGCGCAAGGGCGGGGTGTACGGCGTGACGCGCGGGCTGCGAAAGCGCTTCGGCTCGGCACGGGTGTTCGACACCCTCCTCGACGAGCAGGCCCTGCTCGGCCTGGCCCTCGGCTCGGCCACCTCAGGCCTGCTGCCGATCCCCGAGATCCAGTACCTCGCCTACCTGCACAACGCCCTCGACCAGCTGCGCGGCGAGGCGGCGACGCTGCGGTTCTTCTCCAAGGGCGCCTACAGGAACCCCATGGTCGTGCGGGTGGCCGCGTACGCCTACCAGAAGGGCTTCGGCGGCCACTTCCACAACGACAACTCCGTGGCCGCACTGCGCGACATCCCGGGGCTGGTCGTGGCCTCTCCCGCCCGGCCCGACGACGCCGCCGCGATGCTGCGCACCTGCGTCGCCGCCGCCGGCGCCGACGGCGACGTCTGCGTGTTCCTGGAGCCGATCGCGCTCTACAACACCCGCGACCTGGTGGACGAGGGGGACAACGGCTGGCTCACTCCGTACGCGCCGCCCTCGCGATGGGCGGAGACCCACGTGCCGATCGGCAGTGGCCGCGCGTACGGCGACGGGCGCGACCTGACCATCGTGACCTTCGGCAACGGCGTGCGCATGAGCCTGCGGGCGGCGATCCGGCTCACCTCCGAGGGGTTCGGCTGCCGCGTGCTCGACCTGCGCTGGCTGTCCCCGCTGCCCGCGGAAGACCTGCTGCGCGCCGCCGACCTGACCGGCAAGGTGCTCATCGCCGACGAGACGCGCGGCTCCGGCGGCGTGTCCGAGGGGGTGCTCGCGGCGCTCGCCGACGGAGGGTTCACCGGACAGGTGGCCCGGGTGACCTCCATGGACAGCTTCATTCCGCTCGGCGACGCCTCCGCCCACGTCCTGCTCTCCGAGACCCACATCGAAGAAGCCGCCCGCAAGCTACTGGCCTGAGCGAACCCTGGTGAAGAGGCTGACACGGGCACGGCCGGCGCAGGCCGTCGGGGCGGCCGAGGCGAGCCTCCTGCCGATCACCGTCACCCCGTACGCCGCCGCGGCCGTCGCCGGCCGCCTCAGGGGC
>NZ_JBFBIK010000159.1:0-13258 GCF_040685555.1 Sphaerisporangium sp. NPDC088356 | reverse complement strand
CGCCAAGGGGCGGGCGGGCGGCGTTGGCCTTGGCGACGGCCTCGGCGAGGCGGTTCTGCGTGCCGCCCCGCCAGATGTGGCAGATGGCGAGGGCCAGGGCGTCGGCGGCGTCGGCGGGCTTGGGCATGGCGTCGAGCCGCAGAAGACGGGTGACCATGGTGCCCACCTGGGCCTTGTCGGCGTTGCCGTAGCCCGTGATCGCCGCCTTGACCTCCGAAGGAGTGTGGAGCGCGACGGGAAGGCGGCGGCGGGCGGCGCAGACGATGGCCACGGCGGAGGCCTGGGCGGTGCCCATGACGGTGCGGAGGTTGCTCTGGCTGAAGACCCGCTCGACCGCGACGGCGTCGGGCTTGACCTCATCGAGCCAGCGCTCGATCTCGGCCTCGATCGCGACCAGGCGCGCGCCGATGTCGTCGCCGGCGGGGGTGCGCGCGACCCCGACCTTGACCAGCTCCAGCGGGGCGCCCGCGCGCCCTTCGACGGCACCGAGACCGCAGCGGGTCAGCCCTGGGTCGACCCCCATCACCCGCAGCTCAGGTAGCCGCACCGGCAAGCCTCCCCAGAACGCCGAACACCTGTTCGGCCCCGAACTCTACCCCGGCCGCTCCGGCGGCGCACCACCAACACGCCGCGCCGGCAGCGGGCGGGCGGCCTCGGTCAGAAGTAGTCGATCATGTAGGGCCTGGCGGCGAAGGCGGTGTCGAGAACGTCGTCGGCGCCCGGCGTGCCGCCCGTGAGAAGCCCGGCGCGGCGAAGGGTGCTCGTCGGGACGCCCGCGAACAGGGCGGACATGCCGCCGATGGTGAGGCGGGGAGTGTTTCCGCCGGGGAGCGCGGGGTCGGCGGTGGCCGCGCCGGCGCCCGAGGAGATCGCCAGGTGCCACGCGCCCGAGTTGGCGGGACGCTGCGGATCGTCCACCTGGAGGACGATCTCGGCCGAGACTCCGGCTGGGTAGCCGCGCAGGCCGACGGCCGCGGCCAGGTCGACGAGGCGGAACATCCAGCGGGTCTGCTTCACCGAGTCGTACGAGCGCTCGCGCAGCAGCCACAGCACAGGGTCGTCGGGCTCGACGCTGGCCGTGACCGTCGTCGCCATGGACGAGGCCGTGCCCACAAGCGACCACAGTGCCCTCGCCGTCGCCTCCGACCCTGCGACGAGATTGTCGACGTCGATGTCCCCGTCGCTCCAGCGGTAGAGGACGAAGCCGTCGTCGGCGAGGTAGGCGAAGTCGTCCTCGTCGGAGAGCCACAGGCGGGCGATGCGCTCCTCCCAGCCGAGGGGCCCAGAGGCGCGCGTGGAGGCGTAGACGCGGTCGAGCACGCTCCGGAGCTCGGGGGCGTCGTCGGGGCCCATCCGCCTGAGCTTGACGCCGCCGTCGCGGGCGCTCAGCGTGCGAAGGGCCTCGGCGGGCAGCGTGATCCGGTTGCGCGCCCCGGCGTGCTCCCAGCCGAGGCTCCGGTACAGCGGGGTGGTCGCGGGGTAGAGCGCGGAGGCGACGTGGCCCAGCTCGGCGCAGCGCTCCAGCGTGGCGAGCATCAGGAAGCGCCCCACGCCGCGCCCTCGCTCCTCGGGGGCGACGGTCACGCTCGCCACGCCGCCCATCGAGAGCGGGCGGCCGTGCCACCACTGGTCGTAGCGGTTGATCCTGCTCGTGCCGATCAGGCGCACGCCGTCGAAGACCCCGAGGTAGCGCCCTTCGGCCAGGGAGGGCGTCACCATGGCCCGCCACGGCGCAAGGCTGCTCGCGGGCAGGGGGCCGAACGCCCGCTTACGGCTGTCGAGCACGGCGTCGAGGTCGTCGGGCGTCACATCACGGATCTCCACAACGGTCAAACCTATGGCGACCGCCCGGACCCGGTCGAATCCTTTTCAGTCCTCCACCTGGCCCGTTGCCGTGCGCATCCCGTCGCCGCCGGCGCGGCCGGGGGTGACGGGATGCGCACGGGACTAGTCGAGCTTCGCCAGGACGTCGTCGGAGACGTCGAAGTTGGCGTAGACGTTCTGGACGTCGTCGCTGTCCTCGAGGGCGTCGATGAGGCGGAAGACCTTGCGCGCGGAGTCCTCGTCGAGGGGCACGCTGAGGGTGGGCATGAAGCCGCTCTCGGCCGAGTCGTAGTCGATGCCGGCGTCCTGCAGCGCCTTGCGCACCGGGACCAGGTCACCGGCCTCGGAGACGACCTCGAAGGAGTCGCCCAGGTCGTTGACCTCCTCGGCGCCGGCGTCGAGGACCGCGGTCAGCACGTCGTCCTCACCGAGGTCGCCCTTGGGGACGATCACCACGCCCTTGCGGTTGAACATGTACGACACCGAGCCGGGGTCGGCCATCGAGCCGCCGTTGCGCGTCATGGCGACACGGACCTCGGAGGCCGCGCGGTTGCGGTTGTCGGTGAGGCACTCGACGAGCACCGCGACGCCGCCGGGCGCGTAGCCCTCGTACATGATCGTCTGCCAGTCGGCGCCGCCGGCCTCCAGGCCGCCGCCGCGCTTGCGCGCCCGCTCGATGTTGTCGACGGGCACCGAGCTCTTGCGCGCCTTCTGGATGGCGTCGTACAGGGTCGGGTTGCCCTCAGGGTCGGGACCACCCGTCCGGGCCGCCACCTCGATGTTCTTGATGAGCTTGGCGAAAAGCTTGCCGCGCTTGGCGTCGATCACGGCTTTCTTGTGCTTCGTCGTCGCCCATTTGGAGTGGCCGGACATCGGCTAGAGCTCCCTCACCATCTCGACAAAATACGAATGAACCCGCGTGTCCCCGGTCAGCTCGGGATGGAAGGACGTCGCGAGCAGAGGTCCCTGCCGGACCGCGACGATCCTATCTCCCGGCTCGGCCAGTCCCAGCACCTCGACATCCGCGCCCACCGACTCGACCCAGGGAGCCCGGATGAAGATGGCGCGCATGAGACCGCGCCCCGCGAAATCCAAGGATGCCTCAAAAGAGTCGACCTGTCGGCCGAAGGCGTTGCGGCGTACCACCATGTCGATGCCGCCGAGCGTCTGCTGCCCCTCGATGCCGCCCTCGATGCGGTCGGCCAGCATGATCATGCCGGCGCAGGACCCGTAGGTCGGCATGCCGGACTTGACGCGCATGCGCAGCGGTTCGAGCAGCTCGAACGCCTCGGCGAGCTTCCAGATGGTCGTGGACTCGCCACCGGGGACGACCAGCGCGTTCACCGCGTCGAGCTCGCCGGGGCGGCGGACGGCCACGGCCCTCGCGCCCGCGGCCTCAAGGGACCTGACGTGTTCACGCACGTCGCCCTGGAGGGCGAGCACGCCGATCGTCGGCGCAGAGGTCACCGGTGTTCCTCCCAATCACTGCTCGAATGCCCAAGGTGCCCGAGGCGGTACGGGCCGGCGCCCCCGGCGGTCGATCCTCCGATGGGCACGGGCTCGGCGCGGCACCGCGCACGCGGGTCCCCCGTGGGACGCGTGCGTCTCGAAAGCGTACGGCCATGCGGAACAACGCCCCAAACCGCCCGGGACTTCCCCTGGGAGGAGGGGGCGGGGTCAGGCCTGGCGGAGCAGTCCGGGGAGCCTGTCCGCGACGACGAACGTGGCCGCCGTCAGCGCCGGGGCGTCCGGGGTGCTGACGTAGCGCACGATCTTGAAGTCGGCGGTGAGCGCGGTGGGCTCGATCTTGACCATGATGTAGCCGCGGCGCCTGAGGTGGAACTTCAGGTGGGGGTTCTTGGCCAGCAGCGTGTCCCTGGCCCGGTTGGAGTCGTGTCCGTCGCCGCCGCTGGTGACCGAGGTGACGGCGAGCTCTGTGCCCACCACGCGCGAGGAGGGGTCGTCGTAGTCCAGAGCGAGGTCGCCGGCCCAGTGCGAGTGCACGTCCCCGGTGAGCACGATGGCGTTGCGCACTCCCGCGTCGACCCAGCCGCGGGTGACCCTGGTCCGCGACCCTGAATACCCGTCCCAGGCGTCCTGCCTGACCACCAGGCCCGATTCGGGACGCTTGTTACGCTGGCCGAAGAAGATCTGCTGGCCGACGACGTCCCACAGCGCCTTGGACTCCCGGAAGCCTTCGAGGAGCCAGCGCTCCTGCGCGGCCCCGGTGATCGTACGGGCGGGATCCCTGGACTCCGGGCATTCCTTGAAGCCGGCCGAGCCGCAGGCGTAGCCGTCGCGGTACTGGCGGGTGTCCAGCATGTGCAGGGTCGCGAGGCTCCCCCACCGCAGCCGCCGGTAGAGCTGGATGGCCGGTCCCGTGGGCTGGGCGGCCCGGCGCAGGGGCATGTGCTCGTAGTAGGCGCGGAACGCGGCCTCACGCCGGTCGGCCCGCAGCGTCTTCGTCCAGTTGTTGCGGACCTCGTGATCGTCCATGATCGCGACCCACGGCGCCGCCGCGTGGGCCGCCCGCAGGTCGGGGTCGGTCTTGTACAGCGCGTGCCTGCGCCGGTAGTCCCTCAGCGTGCGGGCCTCGGGGCCCTCGTGGTCGCGCACGTTGCCGCCCGGGCACTTGTGCTCGCCCTTGCCGTACTCGTAGATGTAGTCGCCCAGGTGCAGGATCAGGTCGGGGCGTTCCTGCGCCATCCGGGTGTAGACGGTGAAGTGCCCGTGCTGGTAGTTCGCGCACGAGGTCACCGCCAGGTTGAGCGCCCTCGGCAGCGTGCCGGGCGCGGGAGCGGTCAGCGCCCGCCCGATGGGCGAGACGTACGGCCCGGCCTTGAAGCGGTACCAGTACTCGCGGCCCGGGTCGAGCCCGGTGACCTCGGCGTGCACGCTGTAGGCCCAGTCGCGGACGGCCTCCTCGGTGCCGCGCCGTACAACGCTCGCGCAGGCCGGGTCGGTGGCGATCTCCCAGTAGACCGGCACCGGCGCCGGCGGCATGCCTCCGAGCCCGTCCTCGGCGAGAGGCACGGGCGCGAGGCGGGTCCACATGACGAATCCGTCGGGGGCGGGGTCGCCGCAGGCCACGCCGAGCGTGAAGGGGTTGCCATAGGAGACGCGCACGGGTGGCACCCCCGATGCCAGCCCCAACACGAGGAACGATCGCCTGTCGAGCACAAGACGATCATTAACTATTCACAGCAAACGCCGGGTATAAGGACACCCAGGTCAGAGGGGATATTTCCGGACGATCAGCATCATGCCTTCCCAGCACCGCGAACACGGCGCCGGGAAGGCGGAATGACGGCCCAGCGGGCCCCGAGGACTACCAGCCCCGGGTGGCGAGGCGCTCGGACTCGGGAAGGGTCGCGAGGTTGATGCCGACCATGGCCTCGCCCAGGCCACGGGAGACCTTGGCGATGACGTCGGGGTCGTCGTAGAACGTGGTGGCCTTGACGATCGCGGCCGCACGCTTGGCCGGGTCGCCGGACTTGAAGATGCCCGAGCCGACGAAGACGCCCTCGGCGCCGAGCTGCATCATCATGGCGGCGTCGGCCGGGGTGGCGATGCCGCCCGCGGTGAACAGCACGACGGGCAGCTTGCCGGTCTTGGCGATCTCGGCGACGAGCTCGTACGGCGCGCGCAGGTCCTTGGCGGCGGCGTAGAGCTCGGCCTCGTCGAGGGCGGCCAGGCGCTTGATGTCGCCGCGGATCTGGCGCATGTGGCGGGTGGCCTCGACGACGTTGCCGGTGCCGGCCTCGCCCTTGGAGCGGATCATCGCGGCGCCCTCGGCGATGCGGCGCAGGGCCTCGCCGAGGTTGGTCGCCCCGCAGACGAAGGGCACGGTGAATGCCCACTTGTCGATGTGGTTCGCCTCGTCGGCGGGGGTGAGCACCTCGGACTCGTCGACGTAGTCGACGCCGATGGCCTGGAGCACCTGGGCCTCGACGAGGTGGCCGATGCGAGCCTTGGCCATGACGGGGATCGAGACGGCCGCGATGATGCCGTCGATCATGTCAGGGTCGCTCATGCGCGACACGCCACCCTCGGCGCGGATGTCGGCGGGCACGCGCTCGAGGGCCATGACGGCGACCGCGCCGGCGTCCTCAGCGATCTTGGCCTGCTCCGGGGTGACGACGTCCATGATGACGCCGCCCTTGAGCATCTCGGCCATGCCGCGCTTAACGCGGGCGGTGCCGGTGACGGCGGTGTCGGTGACTTCGGGGGTGCTGCTGGACACGGTCTTTCCTCACGAGCGCGACAATGGGTTCTCGTCCCATGTTAGGCGCTGATCAGCGTGGCGCTTGACGGCCGATCGTCGCTTGTTCATGCGATCGTTGACATGGTGTACGGCCCGTGTCCCGCCCGGGAAGCGGCGCCGGGCGGTGAAGCCCGAGGTCGCGGCGGTCACGCGCACGGGCTCACGTCCGCCGGCTCAGGGCTGGACGGGCTTGGGGGCCGCGAGCACGATCCACACCTGACCGCGGCTGAACGTCATCGGCTCGCCGCCCTCGGTGGTGAACATCGTGCCCGCCCTCTCCGACGAGCGCGACCATTCGGCCTTGTAGGCCTTGCCGTCGCGCAGGACGACCGCCTTGCCGGTGCCGGTCGTCTGGATCAGCGGCGTGTAGCTTCCGGTGAAGTCGTGGAACTCCGACCTGGTGGTCTTGGCGTACTGGACGACGATGGTGGGCGCGCCGAGCTGCCCGCCCTCGGCCGCCATGTCCTTCTTGCCGTCCTGCGTCACCAGCCAGCGCTTCTGGGCGGCGGACCAGGTGAAGGTGAAATTGGCAGCCGGATATTTTACGGAGAATGACTTTTTGGCGGTTCCGCCCTCGGGCGCATCTCCGAACTCCAGGCCGATGTCCTTGGCCCGGGTCGCCTTGGGCGCCCCCGTCAGCAGCTTCTTGGTGTCGGCGAACAGGTTGTACGGGGCGACCCGGCCCGGCTGGCGGAAGTACGCGCCGGGGGCGGCGCTGTCGGAGACGTCGAACAGCGACGCCGCCCTGACCAGCGGGACCATCTTGCTCTGCACACCCGAGTAGGCAAGGGCGGGCTTGCCGAACATCGGCAGCAGGTGCAGGTCGGAGATGCGCGCGCTGCGTACGGGGCCGACCTTCTCCGGGATCTTGGAGGAGAAGACCGCCATCAGACGGGTCAGCCCACCCTCGACCTGCTCGACGAACACCAGGTCGGCGCTGCGCAGGCCGAGCTGCGGCTTGCCGGAGGAGGTGTTCTCGATCTTCACGGCGAGCACCGGCCTGCGGCTCGCCACCGGCTGCCCGGTGAACGGGTGCTCGGGCGGCGGCGAGGGCGTCGCCGCCGCCGTCCCCGCGGGCTGGGCCCCCTCGGAGGCCGGCGCGGCCCCACCGGACGACGAGCACGCCACCGCGGGCGCTAGAACGGCGGTTCCCGCAAGCGCGATGCCAATCACCCGTTTTACCCGCACAGCCCGGCTCCTCCCGATTTCTCCTGAAGCGCCATGAGCTTACCGATGGTTGGCAACAGGTTTCCGCTGGTACGCAGGAAGTTTCGTCGATTCACAGCCACGCCGCAGCAAAGCGCAGGTCATAGATCCTGGCGAAGGGCAAAGGAAGGGCCACGAGGGCCAGGCCGAGGGCCCGCGACGGCCCCTCAGGACTGCTGGGCGAACGACGCGGGCTCGTCGTCGTCGATCTCGAAGTACGACGGGTACTCGGTGTGGCCGGCCAGGCGCAGCGTGCGGGCCAGCCAGCGGCGCTGGGCCTGCCGGGTCACCTCCACCGCGTTGTTGTAGAAGCGGCGCGAGTAGATCACTTTCGTGACCGCGGTGTCCAGCTCGGCCATCAGGTCGGGCCCGGCCGGGGTCTCGGCCAGCCGCTCCCGGAGGCGCTCCTGGTCCATCACGGCGCGAAGGGCCCGCGACAGGTCGCTCTCGGCGTGCTCGCGCTCCTCCGGCCCCGCCGTGCGCGCCTCGTGCGTCGCCGCGGCCAGCACCAGGCTGGTGGCCGGGTCGAGCACCCGGGACGCCGCGAGCTCCATGCAGACGGCGGCCCGGCGTACGAGCGCCGCGTCCAGGGCGGCTCGGGCGGTCTCCAGCCGGATGTGCAGGCGGTCGAGCCGCCCGGCCCGCCAGGAGATGTAGACGGCCGCCAGCACGACCACCACGCCGACGACCAGGATGACCATCGTGGTCGTCACGAGGCCTCGCCCCCGCCGTGGGCCCGGACGCCCTCGGGCACCCGGCCTGGATGCTCCTCCTCAACGCCCCCGGCCGCGATCGCGGTGACCGTCTCGTAGACCCGCACGACATCACGGGCCACGGTCGACCAGTCGTACTTGCGCACGGCCAGGCGGGCCTCCCCGGCCAGCTTGGCGCGGCAGGCCGGATCGTCGAGCAGGGTGGCGGCCTCGCGGGCGAGCGACGCGGCGTCGCCGGTCACGAACAGCGCGCCCGCCTGCCCCTCCCCCAGCACCTTGCGGAACGCGGGGATGTCGCTGGCGAGCACGGCGGCCCCCGCGGCCATCGCCTCGGCGAGCACGATGCCGAAGCTCTCGCCGTGGGTGTTCGGCGCGCAGAAGACGTCGACGGAGTGGTAGGCGCGGGCCTTGTCCTCCTCGCTCACCATGCCGAGGACGCCGATGCGGTCGCGCAGCCCGGCGGGGACCCTGGCGAGCACGTCGTCGGCGTCACCGGGGCCCGCCACCAGCAGCCGCAGGCCGGGACGCTCGGGGGCGAGCATCGTGAACGCCTCCAGCAGCACCGGCAGGCCCTTGCGCGGCTCGTCCATGCGGCCGAGGAACCCGATCACGCCGCCGTCGGGGCCCCAGCCGGGCAGGGGCTCGGCCTCGGCGTACCTGCTCACCGTGACGCCGTTGGGGATGAGGACGGCGTCGCCCCCCATGTGCTCCACCAGGGTCTTGCGCGCGGCGTCCGACACGGCGATGCGGCCGGTGATCTTCTCCAGCGCGGTGTGCAGCACGGGCGCGGAGACGGACACGGCACGCGAGCGCTGATAGGAGGCGTGGAAGGTCGCGACGATCGGGCCCCGGGCGGCCCAGCAGGCCAGCAGGCCCACCGACGGGACGGCCGGCTCGTGCACGTGGAGCACGTCGAATCGGCCCTCGCGCAGCCACTTGCGCACGCGGTTGGCGGAAAGGAAGCCGAAGGCCAGCCGCGCCACCGAGCCGTTGTACGGCACGGGGATGGCGCGGCCGGCGGAGGTCACGTAGAACGGCAGCGGCGCGTCGTCGGACGCCGGAGCCAGCACCGACACGTGGTGGCCGTCGGCGATGAGCGCCTCGGCCAGGTCGCGGACGTGCGCCATGACGCCGCCGGGGACGTCCCAGGTGTAGGGGCAGACCATGCCGACCCTCATGGTGTGCTCACCGTGGTTCCAGGTCGTCGAGCCAGAGCCGCTGCAGCATGTGCCAGTCCTCGGGGTGCTGGGAGATGCCCTCCTGGAAGACGCGGGCCATGCTCTGCGTCATGACCGCGACCTTCTCCTGGCGGGTGCCCTCGGCGGGGACGGGGATCTCCTCGTGGATGTGCACGCCCCACCCGTCGCCCTCGAACCACAGCGTGGCCGGGTGCAGCGCCGCGCCGGTCTGGAGCGCCAGGAGCGCGGGACCGGCGACCATGCGCGTCGTGCCGTCGAAGAAGTCGACCTCGACGCCCTTCTCGGTCAGGTCGCGCTCGGCGGGCAGGCAGATGGGGCGGCCGGCCCGCAGCCGCTGGGCCAGGGTGCCGAAGGCGTGGGCGGTGCCGCCTCCCTTCGCGGTGAGCGGCAGCACCTCCATGCCGAGGCTCTCGCGGAACGCGACGAACCGCTCGTACAGCGACTCGGGCTTGAGCCGCTCCATGACCGTGGCGAAGGGGTAGCCCTTGTGGATCAGCCACGCGCCGGCGAGGTCCCAGTTGCCCATGTGCGGCAGGGCGAGCACGATGCCCCGGCCGGCGTCCACCGTGGAGAAGATCCTGTCCCCGTGGACGTCGTGCATGCCGCTGAGGATGCGCTCCTTGCCGATCACCGGCAGGCGCAGCGCCTCCATCCAGTAGCGGAAGTAGGAGCGCATGCCGGCCCTGCTGAGGTCGCGCACCGACGGGTCCGCGACGTCCTTGCCGGTCACGCGGGCGAGGTTCGATTCGAGGCGCCGCACGAGCTTGCCGTGCCGCCACCACATGAAGTCGGCGATGAGGCGAAAGGCCCACGCTGCCACCGGCTCGGGCAGCTTCGGCACGAGCACCCAGCCCAGGTGGTACGCCCAGGCAACGAGCCGATCAGTCAACGCGAGGTTCACCCCCAGAAGTCGGTAAGAAGACCTGTCCTAGAAGAAGAAGGCCATAAGTTCATGTTGTCACCGTCTGACGGTAAACGTGGAGAATCCGCTGACCGGCGGTGAAGGCGCTGGCCGCCGCGAGCAGCCACAGGCCCGCCGCGAGGATGTACGGCACGCCGAGCCCCCCGAGACCGGCGGCGACGAGCACGACCAGCAGCCGCTCGGAACGCTCCGCCAGGCCGACGTCGCAGCTCAGGCCGAGCCCCTCGGCACGCGCCTTGGCGTACGACACGACGGCCCCCGCGACCAGGCAGAACAGCGCGACGGCCGCGAGGACCGTCTCGCCCGTGGACATGAACCACAGGATCAGCCCGGAGAAGATCGCGGCGTCGCCGACGCGGTCGAGGGTGGAGTCGAGGAAGGCGCCCCATGTGCTGCCGGCCCCGAGCATCCTGGCGAGGACGCCGTCGAGCAGGTCGGCGAGGACGAAGAAGGTGATGACGACCGAGCCCAGGAACAGCTGGCCGCGCGGGTAGAAGACGAGCGCTCCCGCGGCGACGCCTAGCGTGCCGAGGAGGGTGATGACGTTCGGACTGATCCCCCGGCGGGCGAGCGCCCGGCCCAATGGGGTGAGCACGCGGGTGACGGCGGGGCGCAGGAGCTTCAACATCGCGGTCCGATCGTAGGCCACGTGGGACCCCTGGTTCGAACGAAGCCCCCGTGGTGACCTACCAGGAGCGAATCGTGTGCGAGAGAACGGGGAAGGGGGAAGGAAACAGAAGAGAGGGGAACGGCGGGCGAACACGCGAGCAAGTCCAGGAATCATTTAGCAAGCACTTTTGCCTGTTCCCTCTTGTGATCCGCGCCACAGAGGTAAAGGGTGAATGCACCGCGCTCTCTCGGGCGGCGGGCGCGGCGGCGGACGATGTGGCCGCGCGCGGCCGCATCTCACGGCGAAACGCGGGAGGCGACGTGCCGGAGAGAACCACGGGCGGAACATCAGGAGCCGCGGGCAGGGCACCCTCGGCCGACCGGCCGGATGCGGTGCGCAATGTCGCGCTGGTCGGCCATTCCGGATCAGGAAAGACATCGCTCGTCGAGGCCCTGCTGGCCGCGACGGGCACCATCCAGCGCACGGGACGGGTCGAGGACGGCACCACGGTCAGCGACTTCGACGAGGTCGAGGTGCGCCAGCAGCGCTCGGTGAACCTGTCGGTCGCGCCGGTGTCGTACAACGGCATCAAGATCAACCTGCTCGACACCCCCGGGTACGCCGACTTCGTCGGTGACCTGCGGGCCGGCCTGCGGGCGGCCGACGCCGCCCTGTTCGTGGTCTCCGCGGCGGAGGGCGTCGACGGGCTGACGCGCATGCTGTGGGAGGAGTGCGCCTCGGTCGGCATGCCACGGGCGGTCGTGATCACCAAGATCGACCACCAGCGCGCCGACTTCGACGACGTGGTCACCACCTGCCAGGACATCTTCGGCGACGGCGTGGCCCCGCTCTACCTGCCCGTCGTGACCAACGGCCACGTGAACGGCCTGATCGGGCTGCTGTCGCAGAAGTTCTTCAACTACGCCACCGGCACCCGCACCGAGAACGCCCCGGGAGCCGGCTACCAGGAGCAGATCGAGACGTACCGGGGCTCGCTGATCGAGGGCATCATCCAGGAGAGCGAAGACGAGTCCCTCATGGACCGCTATCTCTCGGGCGAGGACATCGACACCAAGGTGCTGATCGACGACCTCGAGAAGGCCGTGGCCCGGGGCGGCTTCTACCCCGTGCTCGCGACGTGCGCGACCCCCGGCTCGGGAGCGGTCGTCGGCATGCTGGAGCTGCTGGAAGTGATCACCGCCGGCTTCCCCTCCCCCATGGAGCACCCCCTGCCGGAGATCACCACGATCGACGGCCGGCCGGTCGACGGCCTCACCTGTGACCCCGACGGGCCGCTCGTCGCCGAGGTCGTCAAGACCACCAGCGACCCGTACGTCGGGCGCATCAGCCTCGTGCGGGTCTTCTCCGGCACGCTGCGCCCCGACATGGTGGTACACGTCTCCGGCCACGGCCTGGCCGAGCGCGGGCACGAGGACCACGACGTGGACGAGCGCATCGGCGCCCTGTCCTCGCCCCTCGGCAAGCTCCAGCGCACGACCACCAAGTGCGCCGCGGGCGACATCTGCGCGGTGGCCAAGCTCGGCCGGGCCGAGACGGGCGACACCCTGTCCGACAAGGACAACCCGCTGCTGGTCACGTCCTGGACGATGCCCGAGCCGCTGCTGCCCGTCGCCATCCGGGCCAAGTCCAAGGCCGATGAGGACAAGCTGTCGCAGGCCCTCGGGCGCCTGGTCGCCGAGGACCCGACCCTGCGCCTGGAGAACAACGCCGAGACCCGCCAGCTCGTGCTGTGGTGCATGGGCGAGGCCCACGCCGACGTGCTCCTCGACCACCTGGCCAAGCGCCACGGCGTCGAGGTCGAGCGGGTGGAGCTGAGGGTGCCGCTGCGCGAGAGCTTCGGTGGCAAGGCGCGGGGCATGGGCCGCAACGTCAAGCAGACCGGCGGGCACGGGCAGTACGCCATCTGCCACGTCGAGATCGAGCCGCTGGAGTCGGGCGGGGGCTTCGAGTTCGTCGACAAGATCGTCGGCGGGGTGGTGCCGAGGCAGTTCATCCCCTCGGTCGAAAAGGGCGTCCGCACGCAGATGGAGCGTGGCGTGCTGGCCGGCTACCCCGTCGTGGACATCCGGGTGACGCTGTACGACGGCAAGGCGCACTCGGTCGACTCCTCCGACATGGCGTTCCAGATCGCCGGGCAGCTCGCGCTCAAGGAGGCGGCGGCGAAGGTGCCCGCGTTGCTGCTCGAACCGGTGGATGAGGTCTCGGTGCTCATCGAGGACGAGCACGTCGGCACGGTGATGGCCGACCTGTCCTCACGAAGGGGGCGCGTTCTCGGCACCGAGCCCGTGGGCATCGGCCGCACGCTGGTGAAGGCCGAGGTGCCCGAGCTGGAGATCACCCGGTACGCCATCGACCTGCGGTCCATGTCGCACGGCACGGGCACCTTCCAGCGCGGCTTCCTGCGGTACGAGCCGCTGCCCTCCCATCTGGCCGACAAGCTCAGGTCGGCCCCGGAGTAGGCGGTTACGGCGGGCCACGTCCGAACGGCCGGCACGCGAG
>NZ_JBFBIK010000158.1:5862-14275 GCF_040685555.1 Sphaerisporangium sp. NPDC088356 | reverse complement strand
GCCCGCCATGGATCAGTACTTGCGGCTGGGCAGGGCCTGCTTGGCCTGCTCCTGGGTGAAGGCGGACTCCTCGGTCACCACGCGGGCGGGCACCTGCTCGCCCTTGACGACCTTCTTCGACAGGTCCATGAGTTGCGGGCCGAGCAGGGGGCTGCACTCGACGATGTAGTTGATCTTGCCGTCGGCCAGGGCCTGCATGCCGTCGTGGACAGCGTCGATCGTGATGATCTTGATGTCCTTGCCGGGCACCTTGCCGGCGCCTTCGATGGCCTCGATGGCGCCGAGGCCCATGTCGTCGTTGTGGGCGAACAGCACGTCGATCTTGGGGTTGGCCTTCAGGAAGGCGTCCATGACCTCCTTGCCCTTGGCCCGGGTGAAGTCGCCCGTCTGCGAGGCGATGATCTTGAACTTGGGATCGGCGGCGATGACCTGGCCGAAGCCGGCCTTGCGGTCGTTGGCCGGAGCCGAGCCCGTCGTGCCCTGGAGCTCGACGATGTTCACCGGGTCCTTGGTGTCCTTGTACTGGTCGACCAGCCACTGGCCGGCCTTCTTGCCCTCCTCGACGAAGTCCGAGCCGAGGAAGGTCTTGTACAGGCTGGTGTCCTTGGAGTCCACGGCCCGGTCGGTCAGGATGACCGGGATCTTGGCGTCCTTGGCCTCTTTCAGCACGGTGTCCCAGCCCGACTCCACGACCGGCGAGAAGGCGATGACGTCCACCTTCTGCTGGATGTAGGAGCGGATTGCCTTGATCTGGTTCTCCTGCTTCTGCTGGGCGTCGGAGAACTTCAACTCGACGCCGGCCGCCTTGGCCGACTCCTGGACGGACTTGGTGTTGGCGGTGCGCCAGCCGCTCTCGGCACCGACCTGGGCGAAGCCCATGGTGATCTTGTCGTCGCCTCCCGAGCCGCTCGAGGTGGCGCCGCCGCTTCCGCATCCGGCCAGGATTGCCGCCATGGCGGTGGCCAGTAATAGTGTCGTGACTCTCTTCACCACTGTGGGGGGTCCTTCCTGCTATGAACGCCGGCCCCGCTGTCGGGGTCCAGTGCCCTTGTCATGTCGCGAACGGTCAGCGCGGGGAGGCGGTGCTGGCCCTGGCGACGAACCGGGGAGGCACGATGAGGCGCTCTCGCGCGCACTCGTGGCCCGTCTCGATCTGCCGCAGCAGCACCTCGATGCTGCTCCTGCCTACGGCCGCGAAGTCCTGTCTGATGGTGGTGAGGGGCGGGAGAAAGAACTCCGCCTCAGGGATGTCGTCGAAGCCCACGATGCTGATCTGCTCGGGGACCTTCACTCCTTCTTCGTTCAGCGCGCGCAGGACGCCGAGCGCCATCTGGTCGTTGGCCACGAAGACCGCGGTGACCCGGTCGGCCATCGCGAGAAGCCGGCGACCCGCCGCGTACCCCGAATGCGGGCTCCAGTCCCCGGCCAGCGCCTCGGGAGGCGTCCGGCCTGCGGCTTGGAGGGCCGCGCGCCAGCCCTCGATCCGGCCCTCGGCCTCCAGCCAGTCGGAGGGGCCGCTGACGTGCCAGACGGTGCGGTGTCCAAGGTTCAGCAGGTGCTCGGTGGCCAGCCGGGCGCCGCCGACCTGGTCCACGCTGACCACCGACACCTCGCCCACGTGCTGGCCCTCGACGGCCACCGCGGGCATGTCCCGGGGAAGGCTTTCGAAGGCGCGGGCCGCCGAGCGCTGCGGCGCCACCACGACGATCCCGTCGACTCCCTGGTCGGCCAGGTAGTCGATGGCATCGCGCATGCCGGCCGTGTCGATGGTGCGCAGGCTGACGATGCTCACGAAGTAGCCGGCCGCCCTGGCCGCCTGCTCGATGCCGTCGACCGTGCTGGCCGGGCCGTACAGCGTGGTGTTGAAGCCGACCACGCCCAGCGTCCGCGAGTGGCGGGTGACCAGTGCGCGAGCGACGAGGTTGCGGCGGTAGCCGAGCCGGTCGATCGCCGCGAGGACCCGGGTGCGGGTCTCGGCGCGGACGTTGGGATGGTCGTTGAGCACCCGGGAGACCGTCTGGTGCGACACGCCCGCCGCCTTGGCCACATCGGCCATGACGGGGGAGCGGCGCTCTCCACGTGGTCTCACCGCCCACTCCTCTCCCTCATCTGGGCAAGACTGTGAACGCTAACAAGAGGGTTAGTCAAGGAGTTTCAAGGTCACGGTCCGGTCACGTCGAAACGTGCCGTTAACCTTTATTGACGCCGGGGCCCTCGCAACGTTTACCGGTGCGCGCCCCCGTGCCGCCACCAGGCGAGCTGCCGCCACGCCGCCGAAGGCGGGTCGGCCGGGGCTGCGCCGGCGTGGACCCCGCGATGCCGCTCAGGCCATGTTGTGTGCGCTAACAGCTTCGGGCCCTCTGAGTGCCCTCTCCGCTGGGACACGGGTGTCACAAGGCCCGATCGGCCCTGGGACACTGGCATTGCGTCCGCACGGCCGCCAGGCGTGGCGGGGCCCGTTCAACGACCGAGTGAGGTAGCCAAGTGAGCACAAGGAGCGTACGCGAGCCGGCCATGACGGACGTCGCACGCCTCGCCGGAGTCTCCCACCAGACGGTGTCCCGGGTACTCAACGGTCATCCGAACGTCCGCGAGCAGACCCGGCTCCGCGTGCGCGCCGCCATCGCCGAGCTGGGCTACCGCCCGAACCGCGCGGCGCGCATCCTGGTCACCGGGAAGTCCCAGGTGATCGGGGTCATCGCGCAGAGTTCCACGCTGTACGGGCCGATGTCGATGCTGTCGGCGTTCGAGCAGGCCACCGGCGCCTCCGGGTTCGCGGTGAGCGTCGGCAGCGTCCGAAGCCTCGACCGCCGCTCGGTCGCCGAGGCCGTCGAGCGGCATCTGGACCAGCGGGTGGCGGGCATCGTGATAATCGCGCCGGTGGTCTCCGCCAACGAGGCCTTGGACGACCTGCCGGTCGACATCCCGCTCGTCACCATCGACGGCGATCCCGAGCGGTCGATCCCTTTGGTCACCGTCGACCAGGAGGCCGGCGCCCGCGACGCCACCCGGTGCCTGCTCGAAGCGGGCCACCGGACGGTGTGGCACGTGTCCGGGCCGTCCGACTGGTTCGACAGCGCCGGCCGGGTCCGTGGATGGCGGCGCGCGCTGGAGGAGGCGGGCGCCGAGGTGCCGCCGCTGGTGTCCGCCGACTGGACCGCCGCCTCCGGCTACCAGGCCGGGCAGATGCTGGCCCGCATGGCGGAGGTCACGGCCGTCTTCGCCGCCAACGACCACATCGCGCTGGGCATCCTGCGGGCACTGAGCGAGCGCGGGCGCCGCGTCCCCGACGACGTGAGCGTGGTGGGCTTCGACGACGTGCCCGAGGCCGGCTACTTCATCCCGCCGCTGACCACGATCCGCCCGGACTTCAACGCCGTCGCCACGGCGAGCCTCAGCGTGCTGCTGCGGCAGATCGACCAGGGGGAGCGGGGATGCGAGCGGCGTACGATCGCGCCGGAGCTCGTGGCCCGGAAGAGCGTCGCGCCGCCAGGCGGATGACCGGGCGAGGCTCGGCCGGGTAGGCCCCGTCGCGCCCCGATCCGCTCCCGGAAGCGCTCGCTCCCACGGCCACCGAGGCGAAATGCCTGGCAGACGAGAATTTCCACCTTGTTACAGCGAAGTTATCGGACTCTATTGACAGCGAAATTGTTAGCGATAACACTATCCGCTCAGGCGTAACGCACTCACGCTCGCCTGATAGGGATACGGGAGGTCGCCGTCCACGCCGGCCGGGCGCGCCCGGGGGTGCTCGCCGGCCGATCGAAAGCCGCCTCGCCTCGGCCGACCCGCCAGGGGTCGCGCCCGAGGTCTCCGCCAGGCGTCTGGTCCTACCCGCCCGCATCGGGCCCCCCCACCTGCAAGGAGCAGAACGATGAGATTCGGAAGACTGGCGACGGCGGTCTCCGCCCTGGCGCTGGCCTCGGTCATGACGGCATGCGGCTCCACGCAGAAGACCGCCGACGTCCAGGCCACGCAGAGCGCCGGCGGCAACAGCGGCGCCCTGGTGGGCGTCACCATGCCGACCAAGTCATCGGAGCGCTGGATCCACGACGGCGACAACGTCAAGGCGAGCCTGGAGAAGCTCGGCTACAAGGTCGACCTGCAGTACGCGGAGAACGACATCCCGACCCAGGTCAACCAGCTCGAGAACCAGATCACCAAGGGCGCCAAGCTGCTCGTCATCGCCTCGATCGACGGCACGGCGCTCACCACGCAGCTCCAGGAGGCGGCCGACAAGCACATCCCGGTCATCGCCTACGACCGGCTGATCCGCAACACCCCCAACGTCGATTACTACGCCACCTTCGACAACTTCAAGGTCGGCGTGCAGCAGGCCACCTCCCTGCTCGTCGGCCTGAAGCTCAAGAACGAAGACGGCTCGGACGGCGCGGCCAAGGGCCCGTTCAACGTCGAGCTGTTCGCCGGCTCGCCGGACGACAACAACGCCACCTTCTTCTTCAACGGCGCCATGTCCGTACTGCAGCCCTACATCGACAAGGGCACCCTGAAGGTCAAGAGCGGCCAGAAGGACTTCAAGACCGTCGCCATCCTCCGCTGGGACCCGGCCACCGCGCAGAAGCGCATGGAGGACATCCTGACCAAGACCTACAGCGGCGGCGACAAGGTCGACGGCGTCCTGTCGCCCTACGACGGCCTGTCGATCGGCATCCTGTCGGCGCTGAAGAGCAACGGCTACGGCACCTCCGGCCAGCCGTACCCGATCGTGACCGGCCAGGACGGCGAGCTCGCCTCGGTCAAGTCCATCATCGCCGGTGAGCAGTTCTCCACCATCTACAAGGACACCCGCCAGCTCGCGGACGTCACCGTGAAGATGGCCGACGCCGTCCTCAAGGGCGGCAAGCCCGAGGTGAACAACACCAAGGACTACGACAACGGCAACAAGGTCGTCCCGTCCTACCTGCTCGACTCGGTGATCGTCTACAAGACGAACTACCAGAAGATCCTGGTCGACTCCGGCTACTACACCCAGTCGCAGCTGGGCTGATCCCATCGGGGTGGGGGGGCGGGGGCGGGGGGGGCCCCCCCCCAACCAGAAAGGCGCGCGGCCCCGTGGGGCGCTGAGCGCGGGCGCCGGGCCCAGGGCGCCGCACCCCGCCGTGACATCCCGAGAGACGTGAACGAGATGACCGACGACATTCTGCGGATGCGTGGAATCACCAAGACATTTCCCGGAGTCAAGGCACTTCAGGACGTGAACCTGTCCGTGCGACGCGGGGAGATCCACGCCATCTGCGGTGAGAACGGCGCGGGCAAGTCGACCCTCATGAAGGTGCTGTCCGGGGTGTACCCCCACGGCTCCTACGACGGCGAGATCTCCTTCGACGGAGAGCCGTGCCACTTCTCGGACATCCGGGACAGCGAGCAGCGCGGGATCGTCATCATCCACCAGGAACTGGCGCTGTGCCCCCAGCTGTCGATCGCCGAGAACATCTTCCTCGGCAACGAGCGGGCGACGCGCGGCCTGATCGACTGGAACCGCACCAACCACGAGGCGGGTCGGCTACTGGAGCGGGTGGGGCTGGCGGAGAACCCCGTGACCCCGGTGGCCGACATCGGCGTGGGCAAGCAGCAACTGGTCGAGATCGCCAAGGCCCTGTCGAAGGAGGTGCGGCTGCTCATCCTGGACGAGCCGACCGCCGCGCTGAACGACGAGGACTCCGCCCACCTGCTCGAACTGCTGCGCGGCCTGCGCGACGAGGGCATCACCTGCGTGATCATCTCGCACAAGCTGAACGAGATCGCGGCCATCGCCGACTCCATCAGCATCCTGCGCGACGGCCGCATGATCGAGACTCTCGACATGAAGGCCGACAACGTCACCGAGGACCGCATCATCGCCGGGATGGTCGGCCGCGACCTGGAGCACCGCTTCCCGCCGCACGAGCCGAACATCGGTGAGGAGGCGTTCCGCATCGAGGACTGGACGGTCCACAGCTCCACCCAGCGTGGCCGGGTGGTGGTCTCGGGGGCCAACCTGACGGTGCGCCGAGGCGAGATCGTCGGGCTCGCGGGCCTGATGGGCGCCGGGCGCACGGAGCTCGCCATGAGCGTCTTCGGCCGGTCCTACGGCACCGACATCTCGGGGCGCGTCTACCGGGACGGCAGGCAGGTCGAGATCCGGTCGGTGCGCGACGCCATCAAGCACGGCATCGCCTACGCCACCGAGGACCGCAAGCGCTACGGGCTCAACCTGATCGAGGACATCAAGCGGAACATCTCGGCGGCCGAGCTGTCCAAGCTGGCCCGTCGCGGGTGGGTCAACGACAACGAGGAGTACCGGGTCGCCGAGGAGTTCCGCAAGAGCATGAACATCAAGGCGCCCAGCGTGCTGAGCGTCACCGGCAAGCTCAGCGGCGGCAACCAGCAGAAGGTCGTCCTGTCGAAATGGATCTTCACGGACGCCGACGTGCTCATCCTGGACGAGCCGACCCGCGGCATCGACGTGGGCGCGAAGTACGAGATCTACTCGATCATCAACCGCCTGGCCGACGAAGGTAAGGCGGTCCTGGTCATCTCTTCGGAACTGCCCGAACTGCTGGGCCTGTGCGATCGGATCTACGCCATCTCGGCCGGACGCGTCACGGGCGAGGTCCGGCGTGAGGACGCGACCCAGGAACGGCTGATGCACTACATGACGAAGGAACAGGAGTAGATCCGATGAGCAGCATCTCGCCCGCCAACGCCGATGTCGCCCCCGGCGGGATGGACACTGGCCCGGCCCAGCCGCCCCGCCGTACGTCACTGCTCGGCATCTCGCTCAACGTACGGCAGAGCGGCATCTACATCGCCTTCGCGCTGATCGTCGTGCTGTTCTCCGTGCTGACCGACGGTGCCCTGCTCGAACCGCAGAACATCTCCAACATCATCGTTCAGAACTCCTACATCCTGATCCTGTCCATCGGCATGATCCTGATCATCATCGCCGGGCACATCGACCTGTCGGTGGGCTCGGTGGTCGCCGTCACCGGCGCCATAGCGGCCGTGCTGATGGTGAACTACGGCCTCCCGTGGCCGCTCGCCCTGCTCATCACCCTCGTCGCGGGCGGCGTCATCGGCGCCTGGCAGGGCTACTGGATCGCCTACTACGGCATCCCGGCGTTCATCGTCACGCTGGCCGGCATGTTGCTGTTCCGCGCGCTCACCCTCACCGTGCTGGGCAACCAGGGCATCGGCCCCTTCCCCGACGCGGTCCGCACGCTGTCCAACGGCTTCACCGACGGCTACCTCGGCAACATCGGCCTCGGCCCTCTGGGCGGCGCCGACCTGTTCAGCATCCTGGTGGGCGTCGTGGCGGTCGCGGGCATGGTGGCGGCCCAGTGGCGCACCCGCGCCGCGCGGCTGCGCTACAGCCAGAGCGTCGATCCGCTGCCGCTCTTCCTCCTCAAGATCGGCGCCGCGGCGGCCGTGGTCATCGCCATCGTGGTGCAGCTGGCCCGCTTCAAGAACCTGCCGTGGGTGCTCGTGCTACTGGCGTTCCTGGTGCTGGGCTACTCCCTGGTCACCACCCGCGCGGTGTTCGGCCGGCGCATCTACGCCATCGGCGGCAACCTGCAGGCGGCGGTCCTTTCCGGCGTCAAGGTCAAGTCGGTGGTCTTCTGGATCTTCGTCAACATGGGCGTGCTCTCGGCCCTGGCCGGCGTCATCTTCGCGGGCCGGCTCAACCAGGCGGGGCCCACGGCGGGCAACGCGTTCGAGCTGGACGCCATCGCGGCCGCGTTCATCGGCGGCGCGGCCGTCCAGGGCGGCGTGGGCAAGGTCGTCGGCGCCATCACCGGCGGCCTGATCATGGGCGTGATCAACAACGGCATGTCGCTGATCGGCGCGCCCAGCGAGCGGGTCATGCTCGTCAAGGGCGCCGTCCTGCTCGCCGCCGTCGCCTTCGACGTGTGGACCAAGCGGCGCGCCGGAGCGGCCCGCCAGTGATCCGGCCCGTAGGGCGGACGGCGCTCAGAGCGGTACGAAGACCGGCACCGCCTCGCCGTCCTCGGGCCGCTCGAAGGCCGCCCGCACCCGCGATCCGGCGGAGACGTCCTCCGGCTCCATACCGGTGACCTGGGCCTGCAGCCACGGCCCCTCGTCCAGCTCCACGATGGCGACGACGGTCCTGGGGCCGGGCTCGCCGTCCCGGGAGCGGCCGTGCACGACGGACCAGCTGATCACGGTCCCCGTCCCGGCGGCGGGGGTGAGGGAGGGGCCGGGCGATCCGCAGTGCGCGCACGTCCGCTCCTGCGGGGCGCTGAAGCCGCCGCATCGGCCGCACCGGCCGATGAGCAGGTCTCCCCGCGCCGTGCCGTCGAAGAAGACGGCGGTGGCGGCGTCGCGGTGGACGATTCCCACGGGCATGTGCGTGCTCCTGTCAGGTCTGCGGGCCGGCCGGGTGTGCGGGCTC
>NZ_JBFBIK010000158.1:0-5763 GCF_040685555.1 Sphaerisporangium sp. NPDC088356 | reverse complement strand
CTCGGGTGTGCGGGCCGGCCGGGTGTGCGGGCTCTCGGGTGTGCGGGCCGGCCGGGTGTGCGGGCTCTCGGGTGTGCGGGCCGGCCGGATGTGTGGACTATCGGGCGTGCGGGCTGAGGACGAGGGTGGAGTGGTGGTCGAGGACGCCGCCGTTGCCGCTGACCAGGACCAGGTCGTGCTCCGGCGCCTGGCGGTCGCCGCCCTGGCCCCGGGCCTGGATGACGGCCTCCGACAGCGGGGTCATGCCCCACATGTAGTAGGAGGACAGCTGGCCGCCGCCGGTGTTGACCGCCAGCGACCCCTCGGGCCCGAGCACGCCGCTGGACACGAAGTCGCCGCCCTCGCCCTTGGCGCAGAAGCCGTAGTCCTCCAGCGAGATCAGCACGGTGTAGGTGTAGCAGTCGTACAGCTCCACCACGTCGATGTCGGCCAGGGTGACCCCCGCCATCTTCAGGGCCGTGGACCCCGAGACGGCCGCGCCGCTGACCAGGCCGAACTCGCTGCCGCGGCCCATGACATAGCCGGGGTGGGCCTGCCCCCAGCCGAGGATGTGCACCGGCGGCCGGGCGAGGTCGGCGGCGCGGTCGGCGGAGGTGACGATGACCGCGACGCCGCCGTTGCTCACCAGGCAGCAGTCCAGCAGGTGGAACGGCTCGGCGATCCACCGGGAGCTCTGGTGGTCCTCGATGGTGATCGGATCGCGCATCTGGGCCAGGGGGTTCTTCGCGGCCCAGGCGCGCTGGGCGACCGCGATGTGGCCGAACTGCTCGCTGGTGGTCCCGTAGGCGACCATGTGCCGCCGGGCGGCCAGCGCGTACAAGGTGTTGGCGCTGTGGATCCCCGAGGCGGCGGCGAGCCCCCGCCAGCCGGTCGGCGTGCGGCTCGTCCTCGCGTAGGCGGAGCCGGAGCCCTTGTCCCTGAGCGGGGCGTCGGCGAAGACGCAGGCCACCACGTCGGCCATGCCGCCGGCCACGGCCATGGACGCGTACTGGACCATGGCGCCCGCCGAGGACCCGTAGCCCTGGACCTCCGACAGCATCCGCAGGTGGCGCAGGCCGAGGTCGCGCTGGAGGCCCAGTCCAACGTCGCGGGTGAGCCCCGTGTTGGTCAGCAGGCCGTCGACCTGGTGCGTCTCCAGCCCGGCGTCGGCCACGGCCAGTCGTACGGCCTCGGCCGCGAACTCCGGGGCCGACCTGCCGTAGACCTTGCCCATCTCGGTGATGCCCAGCCCGGCGATGACCGTTGAGCGGTTCATTGTCCCCCCTTACTGCTTACCGTGCTTCGTCAGCCCCGATTGTTAACATCTCGTTTCGTCTGAGCGTGCCACGGCGTATCCGCTCTGAAAACGTCTGATTCCGCAACGGGTACGCGTCCTGGACGGCGATGTGCCCATCGCGAGGCTCTCCACGGTCATGGCGAACGGCGCGCGAATGTAAAGCGATGGCAATGGAATCGCCTATTTCCGGTCTGATTGTCGGACCCTCTTCGCGGCAAGCGCACAGTGGCTCCTAACAGGTGTTCTGGCATGGACATATATTGAGGAACGCGGGCGAACCGGGAGGGTAGACCTGCTCCGGGAAGGTGAGTGATGGCAGTTCGTCTGCGCCCACGATCGATCAGGGGGCGATTCACGCTAGGCGCGGGAATCGTGGCGCTGATCGTGTTCGCGCTGATGGCCGCCGGCATCGACACCACCATCCGGATCAGGACGCAGGACCACATCTTCCGGAATACCCAGAGCGTCGCCACCGGCTGGGCCGGATCGGTCAACCCCGGCGAGGTACCGAGCCCGGCGGCCGACGTCGACCTCCTCCAGCTCGTCGACTCCAGCGGCGAGGTGGTCGGGGCGAGCAGGGCGGCGGCAGGGATGCCGCCGCTGAGCACGCTGCGGCCCCCGGCCAACCAGCGGATCCAGAGCGGTGTCGTGTGCCCGCCGGCGGGCGACTGCGTGCTGTTCACCGCCGTGCGGGTTCCTCCCCTGTCGTCCCGTCTGCTCTGGGGGGGCGAGCAGCATTTCGTCTACGCCGGAAGGGTTGAGCCGTCCATCCTGGCGGGGCACCACCTGGAACTCATCAGCGCGGCCGCGGTGCTGCTCGCCACGATCCTGGCGGCATGGGCGACCTGGTGGCTGGTGGGCCGCACGCTGCGCCCGGTGGCGGCGATCCGCGCGAGAACGGCGGAGATCTCGGTGAGCGACCTGAGCCTGCGGGTGCCGCAGCCGCCCGGCTACGACGAGATCGCGCAGCTGGCCCGCACGTCCAACGAGACCTTGTCCCGGCTGGAGGAGGCCGTGGAGCAGCAGCGTTACTTCGCCTCGGTCGTCTCCCACGAGCTCAGGTCTCCGGTCGCGGGCCTGCGCATACAGCTGGAGGAGGCGCTGAGCTACCCCGGCGAGGTCGAGCCGCAGAAGACCTTCCAGGCCGCGCTCACGACGACTCAGCGGTTGCAAGCGATCATCGATGATGTGCTGACGCTGGCCCATCTCCGGACCGCCGCTCCGCCCGAGCCCGAGCCGATGGACCTCAACGCGCTGGTGAAGGAAGAGGTGGCCGCCCGGGTCCACGCTCCGCCCGTGCACGCGGACGTGACCGGTGAGGCGATGGTCCTCGGCCATCGCATCCAGCTGATCGGTGTGCTGAACAACCTGCTGGTCAACGCCCAGCGGCACGCCGCCTCGCGGGTGGACGTCACCGCGAGGCCGTCGGGTGACCAGGCCGTCGTGACGGTGACCGACGACGGCGACGGCATCGCGCGGGAGGACCGCGAACGCGTCTTCGAACCCTTTGTTCGGCTTTCGGGCGGGCGCCGCCTCGACCCCGGTGGCAGCGGGCTAGGCCTGGCCATCTGCCGCGCGATCGTCACCACTCATCAAGGAACGCTTGAGATAGAGGATTCGTCCAGGGGGGCCTGCTTCGTCCTCCGGCTGCCCCTGAACCAGCCGGAGCGGAACTCCACCTCCGCGTGAACCGGACGCGTGCGGGCCGGAGTCACTCGTCCGGCTTGAACCGGTAGGTCGCGGGAGGCGTGAACGACGAGCCGGGCTTGCCGTACACCAGGGCGATCTGCAGGTGCGGCTTCAGGACGATGGCGGCCGGGTCGCCGTCGAGCTTCTGGCCGTTGACGTAGGTGGTCAGCGTCTTGCCGTTGCCGGCTTTGAGCGTGCCGATCTGGGTGGCGTTCAGCGTGACGCCCCACTCGGTGAAGATCTGGCCGAGGGTGTAGGTCTGACCCTTGACGTCGGTCTCGATGTGGATCACGCCGCGGGTGTCGTGGGTGTGGACGGCCGCCATCTCCTCTGACCCGGGGTCGATGCCGATGTCGGCGGCGACGCTGACCGGCTTGCCGTCGACGTAGACGTCGAGGTGGGAGTGGTAGTGCTCGGCCATGCCCATGGGCCCGAACTTCAGGCCCGCGGCCAGGACCAGCGGTTTCGGGTCGGAGGGGGCGTCCCACGGCGGGGGACCGCCGTCCGGAGGGGGAGTGCGGTCGGCGAGGAGGCCGTATCCGAGCCCGCCCAGCGCCAGCACGGCGACGGCCGAGCCGATCACGGCCGCCGTCCCGCGACGCCGGCCGCGGACCGGCGACTCGACGGGCTCCACCGGCTCCGGCGCCACGTACTCCGGGGTCTGCTTGGTCTCGTTCAGGGACATCGGCCGCCTCCACCACACCTGAATGCTTTAGCTGTACCCACGCGTCGTCGCGGTCTCATTCACGCGAATATCCGCCACCTAATCGGCCGGCGCATGAATACACCACGACATTCACCGGTCGAATGCTATTAACCGACGAATTCCAGGTTACCGCTACGATGCCGCCGTGGGCGGGGAGCGACGCTGGCAGGAAGTGGCCGGAGATAAAAGGCCATCGTTCCCGCGGGCGCGGGGAGGCCTCCGCATCGTGGATCACGCCATGCCGGTTCGACGGCACCATTCACGTTTCGCCCGGGGCATCTGGTGAAGGAATGGGGTTGGACCGGGCTCCAGGAGGAACGTGAGGATCTTGATGGTGAACCCCCATGCGGCGACACCACAGGCGAGTGGGGTCACAGGTGCCGGACGGATGCTCACGGGCCTGCTCGACGCCAGTCACCTGGCGGCTCTCGATCAGGTGCCGGCCCTCGTGGCCGAGCACGCCCCGCACGCCGGGCTCGGCGAGGTCCTGATCTACCTCGTCGACCTGCAGCAGGACGTGCTGCGCCTGCTGACCGGCCATGGAGACAACGCCGGGAAGGGGGTGAGCGAGGTCAGCGAGCTGCGGATCGACGCGACGCTGGCCGGACGGGCGTTTCGTGAGGTGCGCACCTTGCGCAGGTCCGGCGGCGACGGCGACCCCGACTGGTGGTGGGTGCCGCTGGTGGACGGCACCGAACGGCTGGGCGTGCTCCGCATCAGCGCGAAGGACGCCGACGAGCAGGCCCAGAAGTGCATGCGGCATCTGGCGACCGTGATCGCGTTCATGGTGGTCAGCAAGCGCCACTTCAGCGACTCCTACGCGCGGCTCGTGCGCACACGATCGATGAACGTGGCCGCCGAGATGCAGTGGAACCTGATGCCGCCGCTCACCTTCGCCAACGACGAGGTGGTGATCGCCGCGGTCCTCGAACCGGCCTACGAGATGGGCGGGGACGCCTTCGAGTACGCCATCGCCGGAGACATCGTCCACATGGGCATCTTCGACGCGATGGGTCACGATGTCGCCGCAGGCCTGACCGCGAACCTCGCCGTGACCGCCTTCCGCAACAACCGCCGGCAGGGCGTCGAACTCGGCGAGATCAGCGAGGTGATTGAAAGTGTGCTGATCGCCGAGTTCGGCCGGGACACGCGCTTCGTCACCGGGATCCTCGCCGATCTGGACACCTCGACCGGCATGTTCAGCTGGGTCAACCGCGGTCACCATCTGCCCGTGGTCATCCGCGGCGGGCGCTGGGTCACCACCTTGCAGTGCCCGCCGGCCCATCCGATGGGGCTCGACCTGGGCGTCCCGGTGACGGTCTGCCACGAGCAACTGGAGCCGGGCGACCGCGTGCTGCTCTACAGCGACGGCATCACCGAGGTCAGGAACCGGCACGGCCAGGAGTTCGGCGTGGCCCGTTTCACCGACTTCATCATCCGCGCCGCCGCCGACGGGCTCCCGGTCCCCGAGACCCTCCGCCGTCTGATCCACAACGTGATGGAGTACCACGACGGCGTGCTGCAGGACGACGCCACCGTCCTGCTCGCCGAATGGCACGGCACCGCCCAGCGCCGGCTGTGCCCGTGAGCGAGCACAGGCCGGGGCGGCGGTCCGGCGCCGGGCGGGCCCGCCGTCCCGCCCGGCGTGGTGCTCAGGCCAGGTCGAACTGCTCCCAGGTGCCGATCGAGCCGCGGTTGGCGATGAGCGGCTGTGCTCCGCCGCCCTCGGCGCACACGTACTGGCCGTTCGCCTGGGCCTTGAGGCTGACAGAGCCGTTCGGGTTGGTGATCAGCTGGAACGTCTCCCAGGGGCCGACCGATGCGCGGTTGGCGATGAGCGGCTGCGCTCCGCCGCCCTCGGCGCACACGTACTGGTTGTTGATCTTCGCTCTCAGTGCCACGTTGCCGTTGCCCAGGTCTATGCGCTCGAACTGCTGCGCGGTCCCGACGGACGTCCCGTTCGCGATCAACGCCGAACCGTTGGCGGCGGTGACGTAGCGGCTGTTGGCCCTGGCGCGCAGGGTGACCACGGGCGAGGCCGCGTCCGTGGTCACGCTCACGGCGTTCGAGGCGGCGGAGGTGTTGCCGGCGG
>NZ_JBFBIK010000157.1:0-14571 GCF_040685555.1 Sphaerisporangium sp. NPDC088356 | reverse complement strand
CGGCGATGCCCGTGAGGCGCTGACCGGCCGGCTTCTTCATGGACGAGACCGCCAGGTCATGGCGAGGGAGAACCGGCCCTTCCGGCCGCCGGACAGCGTCCTGATCGGCCGGTCGGCGAACTCGGCGAGGCTGAAGGCGGCGAGCAGCTCCTCGCTCCGCTCCTCCGCCTGCTTGCGGGACATGCCGCCGGGCCTCAGCCGTTGTCCTGGGCATGGGCTTCCGCCGTCAGCTCCCGCGCGCGTTCCACCAGCTCACCCGCGTCGGTGAGGTCCTCCTGGGTGGGGGCGTCGTCCTGGGTGAGCTTGAGCCGCCAGTATCCGGTGAAGTCGATCGACCGCTTGTCCACGCCGCGGTCGCCGACCAGGTGCCGCCGCAGCGCGCGCACCGTGCCCGCCTCGCCGGCCAGCCAGGCGAACACCCGTCCCGAGGGGAACTCCGCCCGGCGCACGGCGTCGAGCAGCCCCTCGCCGTGTCCAGGTGGCACCTGGCCGCGGTGCACCCAGCGCACGCTCACCCGGCCGCGCGTGGTGAACGACTGCTCCTCGGCGGCGTCCCCCACCTCGACACAGGCCACCGCCGGGTAGCCCTCGGGCAGCGACTCGATCAGCGTGCCGATCGCCGGCAGCGCCGCCTGGTCCCCCGCCAGCAGCAACCAGTCGCTCGCGGCGATGGCGGCACTGAGCGGGACGGGCCGGGCGAACATCGCCGACGGGCCGAACATCCCGAGGACGTCACTGGGCCGCGCCGACTCCGCCCACCGCGCCGCGGGACCGGCGTCCCCGTGCAGCACGAAATCGATGTCGACCGTCTTGCGCTCGCGGTCCACGGCGCGGATGGTGAAGCTGCGCATCCAGGGCCGCTCGTCCTCGGGAATCGCGTTGAAGGCCTCATACCAGCGCATGAAGTCACCGCCGGGCTCCGGAAGCCGCGGCACCGCCTGGCCCGGCTTCGGAAAGTACAGCTTCACCTGCTGGTCGGGCTCCCCGCCGATCGAACCGGCGAGATCGCCCGCGTCGAAGGTGACGCGCGCCATGTGCGGGGTGACGCGCTTCATATCGGTAACCGTGATCAACGAGACGGCCGGCTCCATCGAATCCTCCATAAGACGAAAAGGCGGGTTCCGCTACGCCGCGGCGCCCTTGAGATAGGCGCGCAGGTGCTGGGCGGTGAGCGAGTTCCCATGGGACACCAGATCGGCCGGCGTTCCGGTGAACACCACCTGGCCGCCGTCGTGACCGGCGCCGGGGCCGAGGTCGATCAGCCAGTCGGCGTGGGCCATCACGGCCTGGTGGTGCTCGATGACGATGACGGTGTTGCCGCCGTCGACGAGCCGGTCGAGCAGGGCAAGGAGCCGGCCCACATCGGCCGGGTGCAGGCCGGTGGTGGGCTCGTCCAGCACGTACGTCGTGACCTTCTCGAGTTCGGCATGAACGACTGGATGAACGCCGTGTAGGTCTCGTTGATCAGGCGTTGCGACTCGGCGGCGATGGTGCCGAAGACCAGGGACGACTTTCCCAACCCCGAGACGCCGGTGAAGACGGTGAGCCGCCGCTTCGGGATGTCCAGCGAGATGCCGGCCAGGTTGTTCTCCCTGGCCCCGCGGACCTCGATCACGTCGTGGCTGTCCGCGGCGGCCGGCCCGTACGGGCTGGACGGCTGGGGGTCCATTCGATCGCTCCTGATATCCTTATGGCGTAAAGAGATAGCCTGGCAAAGTTACTTTATGCCATAAGGAGTTGCAAGTGGTCGTCTACGCCGGACAGGGCGATGCGCACCGTTCGATGGCCCTGCTGTGGCGCACCGCGGAGTCCGGGCAGGTCCGCACCGGTCCGGGACCCAAGCCGGGGCTGAGCGTCGACCTGATCGTGGATACGGCCATCGCGGTGGCCGACGCCGAGGGCATGGCGGCGCTGTCCATGCGCGCGGTGGGCGAGCGGCTCGGGCGTACGGCCATGGCCCTGTACACCTACGTCCCCAGCAAGAGCGAGCTGGTCGACCTGATGTACGACCGGGCGCTGGCCGAGCTGCCCACCGGCTACGAGCGGGGCGCGGGCTGGCGGGCGGCCACGACGGCCTGGGCCGAGGACACCTGGGCCTTCTACCTGCGCCACCCCTGGGTGCTGCAGGTCTCGCAGGCGCGTCCGGTGCTCGGGCCCAACGAGTACGTCACGCTCGAAACGCTGCTCGGGGTCCTGCGTGACACCGGGCTGGAGGCCGGGGTGCTGCGGCGCCTGGTCGGCACACTGTTCCATTTCGTGCGCGGCGCGGCGCAGACGATCGCGGAGTCACGGCAGGCCGCGACGGCGACCGGGGTGTCCGACGAGGAGTGGTGGTTCGCCCGCTCGGCCCTGCTGGCGCAGGTCGCGCCCGACTTCGCCGAGCGGTTCCCGATGGTGACCTGGCTGCAGCGGTGCCAGAGCGAGGAGTGGGAAGCGGCGTCGGACGACACCGTGCCCTACCTCGACAGGGAGGCGCGCAAGACCTTTGAGGCCGGCCTGGCCGTCGTCCTGGACGGTATCGAGGTCGCCGTGACCGGCGCGTCCGGGTCATCTTTGTGATCGCCTTTACTTTGTAGATTCACAGTGGGATCCCCTGCCGGGACGGCGTTCCGGCCGCAACGAGCCGCCTCACAAACGGCCATCACGCCGTGTGCAGAAACTGTGACATTTAGTGGTGATTTTCCCAGCGCTTTGGCGGGACGTCACTCCAGGCACGCGATGCTCGGTGGGGAGGAGGTTCCCGTGACGCACAAATCGACTCGGCCACGCATCGTCGTGGGCGTGAGCCACTCCCCCGCCGCGACCGCCGCACTGCTCTGGGCGCTCGGTGAGGCCCGGCTGCGAGACGCGGTGATCCAGCCCGTCCACGCCTGGCAGTGGTCCGGGCAGCATCGCGCCTCTTACGCGCCGATGGGCTCCTGGCGCTCCCATGACGACGAGTACGAAGCGGCCAGGGCGCAGACGCGGGCTATCGTCGCCGAGGTGGCCCCCTCGGTCGAGCCCATCGTGGCCCAGGGCCCGCCGGCCCAGGTGCTGCTCAACCACTGCGAGAACGCCGAGATGCTCGTGCTCGGCATCCGCAGGCCCGAGGCGGGCCTGCCCGTGACCGCCCCGCCGGTGCTCACCGCGTGCGTCATGGGGGCCCGATGCCCGGTCGTGGTGATCTCTCCCCACGTGGTCGGCACGCCGGAGTTCCGGTCGTGCGACGCGAGCCTCAGCGGGGCGCGGACCCGGTGAGAGACCCGGTGGCGGGCGGATCGGCGCCGTACACCGCCGCCAGCTCCGACACGGTGGTGGCCATCATCTCGCGCAGCTCGGGCGGGCCGAGTACCTCCAGGCTCGCGCCCATCCTGAGCAGCAGCCAGCAGGCGTGCCTGACCGACTCGATGGGCAGCCGCAGCACCGTCCAGCCGTCCTCGCCGGGCGGGCCGGCGTCCGCGAGCGCGGTGTCGACCGGCCGCGTGCCCACGGTCACCCGCAGCAGCCCCTCCGCGCCCGGCGCCAGCCGTACGGTCGCCTCGGCGGTGTACATGCGGTCGCGGAAGCCGGCCGAGTAGGTCTGCCAGAAGTCCGCCAGGTCGAAGCCATCGGGCCAGGTGAAACGCTCGGCCAGCACCTCCACCGAGACGATGCGCGACACGCGGTACGTGCGCGCGGGCGCGTCGTGCGGAGCCGCGACCATGTACCACGAGCCACCCTTCAGCACCAGGCCGTACGGGCGGACCTGCCGCACGACCTCGGCCGGGCCCCAGCGGCGGTAGACCATGCGCAGCTCGCGCCCCTCCCACACGGCGTCGGCGACGACGCCGAGATGCGGGACGTCGTCGGCGTCGCGATACCAGCCGGGCACGTCCAGCAGGAACCGGTCGCGCATGCGCGAGGCGCGCGAGCGGGGCTCGGGCGGCAGGGCGGCCAGCAGCTTCAGCTCGGCGGCGGCGGCCACCTCGCCGAGGCCGAGCTCCGCGGCCGGGCCGGGCAACCCGGCCAGGAACAGCGAGGAGGCCTCCTCGGCGGTCAGACCGTTCAGCCGGGTGCGGTAGCCGTCGAGAAGCTGGTAGCCGCCCGCCGGACCGCGGTCGGCGTAGACCGGGACGCCGGAGGACGAAAGGGCCTCCACGTCGCGGTACACGGTGCGCACCGACACCTCCAGCTCCTGCGACAGCTCAGCGGCCGTCATCCGGCCGCGCGTCTGGAGCAGGAGGAGTAGGGACAGCAGCCGGCTTGCGCGCATGCCGCCCAGTCTCCCTGATTCGCCAAACTAACATCAAAAATGTTCATATGAACGCATGGATCGCTTGCGGGCAATAATGGATGCCCTGATGACATCGGACAGCGTGTCGGTCGCGGAGCTCGCCGCCGAGTACGGCGTGTCGGAGATGACCATCCGCCGGGACCTCGACGAGCTGGCCCAGCAGGGCGTCGCCCGGAGGATACGCGGCGGAGCCCAGAGCCTGTTGCTGCGCGGCGAGGAGCCGCCGTTCGGCGTCCGCGAGCACGAGTCGCAGGACGACAAGCGCCGCATCGCCGCCGAGGTGGCGAGCCTGCTGGCCGACGGGGAGGCGGTCGTGCTCGACGGCGGCACGACGACACTGGCCGTCGCCAGGAAGATCCACGACCGCAGGCTCACCGTGCTCCCGCTGTCCGTCCAGTCGATCCAGGCCCTCAGCGGCGCGCCGCGCGTGCGGCTGGTGCTCCCCGGCGGCGAGGTGCGGCACGGGGAGCTGAACATCACCGGACCTCTGGCGGTGAACACGATCGGCTCCCTGCGCTTCGACACCGCGGTCATCGGCTGCTGCGGCCTGTCGGCCGAGCACGGGCTGACCGCCCACGACCTGGAGGACGTCGCGGTCAAGCAGGCCGCGATCGGCTCCGCCCGGCGCGTCGTCGTGGCGGCCGACTCCTCGAAGTTCCGCCAGACCGCGTTCGCCACGGTCTGCCCGCCCGGCGCCGTCGACGTGCTCGTCACCGACGCCGGCATCCCCCGCGACCAGCATGAGGCGCTAACCGCCGCCGGCGTCACCGTACGGGTCGCCGCGTGACCCTCCTCGCGGAACGCGGACCCGCGCTGCGCAGGGCCCGCCTCGCGGTGTACGTCATGTTCCTGATCCCCGGCGTCGCCATCGGCGTGTGGACGGCCCGCATTCCGGCGCTGAAGGAACGGCTGGCGCTCGGCGACGGGCAGCTCAGCCTCGCCCTGCTCGCCATCGCGGCGGGGGCGCTCGCCGGGATGCAGGTCGTCGGGCGCCTGGTCGACCGGTACGGCAGCGCCCGCGTCATGGTCCCCCTGGCCGTGGCCCAGGGCGCCGTGCTGCTGCTCCCGGCCGCGATGCCGAACCTGCCCGCGCTCGCTGCCTCGCTGGCGCTCTTCGGCGCCGCCCACGGCAGCCTCGACGTGTCCATGAACGCCGGCGCGGTGGAGGTCGAGCGGGCATGGGGACGGCCGCTCATGTCGTCCTTCCACGCCGTGTTCAGCATCGGAGGCTTCGCCGGCGCCGCGCTGGGCGGCGTCCTCGCCCATGTGGGGGTCGGGGCCTGGCCGACGCTCGCCGCCACCGGCGTCCTGCTCGCGGCACTGGCGCTCCTCATCTCCCCCTGGGCCTTCCTCATCCCCTCCGAACGCGGGACCGCGCCCGAGGCCGGACGCGGAGACGACCGGCGAAGCGCGTCCCGCGCCAAGGCCCGAGGGGTGCTGTTCCTCGGCGTGCTGGGCTTCTGCTGCATGGTCGGCGAGGGGGCCTCCGCCGACTGGGGGTCGGTCTACCTGCGGGAGGACCTCGGCAGCTCGGCCGGGTTCGCCGCCGCCGCGTACGCCGCGTTCTCGATCATGATGACCGCCGGGCGCCTGGTCGGCGACCGCCTGTCGGCCCGGTTCGGCCCCGTCGTGCTGGTCCGGTGCTGCGGGCTGCTGGCCGGGGTGGGTCTGTCGGCGGCCCTGCTGATCGCCCACCCGGTGGCCGGAGTGATCGGGTTCGGATGCTTCGGGGCGGGCCTTTCGTGCATCGTCCCGCAGGTGTTCTCCGCGGCCGGGCACCGCGACCCGGCCCGTGCCGGGCAGGCGCTCGCCCGGGTGGCCAGCCTCGGCTACCTCGGCTTCCTCACCGGGCCGGTCCTGATCGGCGCCGCCTCCGAGGCGCTCGACCTGCCCCGCGCGCTCGCCATCCCCGCCCTGCTCGCGCTGTTCGTCGCCCTGGCGGCCCCGGCCGTACGCAAGCCCGCGCCGGCCGCGGCCCCGGCCGGGAAGTCCCCCGACCGCGCTGGTTAGTTCAGGTACTACGCCGGTCCCGTGCGCGAGTGCGCGACCGGCGAGTGTCGCCGCCCGAGCGCGTACCGTCGTCAGATGGCCTGGCTGGGGTCATCGCCGGGCGCGCTGGGGCCCGGGGAGGTGCTGCCGCTGTCTCCCGGGGTGGGGGTCGGCGAGGGCTTCAGGGTGTCGCTCGGCGAGGGCAGGGGCGGCGGCGTCGGCACGAACATCGTCGGCGGGAGCGGCCGGGACGGCGGCGGGAGCTCGTCGCCCCGTCCGAGCAGCAGCCACGCGATCGCCCCGGTCAGCGTCAGCAGCACCGCGAGGACCGACATGGCCACCAGCACGGCACGCCGGGTCTCGGTCGCCGGCGGCGCCGGCGGCGGCGGGAGGGGGATCGCCGGGGCACGGTCGCCCAGCCAGTAGGGCACGAAGTCGGGCCCGTGGGTCTCGCCGATCAGCGTGCCGCTCACCAGCACCGACTCAAGGAACCACTCGGCGCCCACGCCGACCGGCGTGTAGGGCACCGCGACCCATGGCGCCGGCCCGTCGTCCATGGCGATGACCTGCGGCACGGCGGCGGCACCTCGCCCGCGGGCACGCGCGACCCAGCCGCGGACGCCGCGCGCGGGCCCGGCCTGGCGGATCCCGGTGAGGAAGCGCTCGCGCGCCGCCACGTCGAGGGCGGCCCCCCGGGTCAGCAGCGCGATCGAGACCGCCCGCCCGCCGGTGTCCTGCGCGAGGTAGACGAACCCCGTGGCGAGCGCCTGGAGCCGCGCCTGCACGACGTAGGCGCCCAGCCGGGGCGGGTCGCCGTACTGGAGCGGAGTGGCCACGACTGCCATGAAAGCACACCTCGACACTCGGCTCACCGTGACGGTGCCGTGCACCTTTGCGCCGTGTTTGATGGAATGGCCGCATGACCGTTGCGGAAGAACGCAGTGACGGATCCGGGCCGGACGAAGGTGCCGACGCGGACCTCCGTCTTCTCCAGCAGTCCCTCACAGAGGTCCGGCGCGTCATCGTCGGCCAGGACCATATGATCGAACGACTGCTGGTGGCGCTCCTCGCCCGCGGTCACTGCCTTCTCGAAGGCGTGCCAGGCGTCGCCAAGACGCTCGCGGCCTCCACACTCGCCACCGTGGTGGGAGGCACCTTCGCCCGCATCCAGTTCACCCCCGACCTCGTGCCGAGCGACATCGTCGGCACCCGGGTGTACCACCCGTCCAGCGAGAGCTTCGACGTCGAGCTCGGGCCGGTGTTCGTCAACTTCCTGCTCGCGGACGAGGTCAACCGGGCGCCCGCCAAGGTGCAGTCGGCCCTGCTGGAGGTCATGGCCGAGCGCCAGGTCAGCCTGGCCGGGCGCACCCATCCGCTTCCCCGGCCGTTCATCGTGCTCGCCACGCAGAACCCCATCGAGTCAGAAGGGGTGTATCCCCTCCCGGAGGTGCAGCGCGACAGGTTCCTGTTCAAGGTGCGGGTGGTCCATCCCACCGCCGGCGAGGAGCTGGAGATCCTCCACCGCATGAGCGTCTCCCCGCCGCTGCCCGGGCGGGTGCTCGACCCGGCACGGCTGCTCGCGCTGCAGAAGCTCGCCGACCAGGTGTCGGTCCACCAGCTCGTCGCCGACTACGTCGTGCGCCTGGTGATGGCCACCCGCACCCCCGCCGAGTACGGGCTGCGCGACCTGGAGGAGGCCATCGAGATCGGGGTCAGCCCCCGTGCGACCCTCGGCCTGGTCGCGGCGGGCCGCGCGCTGGCGCTGCTGCGCGGGCGCGACTACCTGCTCCCCGACGACGTGCGCGACGTCGCCGTGGACGTCATGGGGCACCGCCTCATGCTCACCTTCGACGCCCTGGCCGACGGGGTGGACCCCGAGGACGTGGTGCGCCAGATCCTGGCCTCCGTGCCGCCCCCGCTCGTCGTCTGGAACCAGGCCCAGCGGTGACCGCTCCCGAAGGACGCGAGGCGGGCGGAGGGCAGGGGAGAAGCCCCGAGCACGCCCTGCGCCGCCTGGAGCTGACCGTGGTGCGCCGCCTCGACGGGCTGCTCCACGGGCAGCACCAGGGCCTGGTCCCGGGCGCCGGCAGCGAGATCGGCGACAGCCGGGTGTACGTGCCCGGAGAGGACGACGTGCGCCGCATGGACTGGTCGGTGACGGCACGCACGACCATCCCGCACGTCCGCGACCTGGTCGCCGACCGCGAGCTGGAGACGTGGGTGCTGGCCGACCTGTCGCCCAGCATGGACTTCGGCACCGCGGCGATGGAGAAGCGCGACCTGGTGATCGCGGCGGTCGCCGCGATGGGGTTCCTGACCAGCCGCATCGGCGACCGCTTCGGCGCGTACGTCATCCACGGCGACCAGGTCCACCGCCTGCCGGCCCGCACCGGCCGTCCGGCGATGTACGCGCTGCTGCAGACGCTTCTGGACGCGCCCAGGGGGATGCCCGCCCCCGGGCCGACGCGCCTGGGCGAGGCGATCCAGCTGCTCGCCGGGGCGCGCCGCAAGCGGGGCCTGCGCGTGGTCGTGTCCGATTTCCTCGACCTCGGCGCGGGCGGCGACCCGGCCGCCGAGCGCGAATGGGAGCGGCCGATGCGCCGCCTGGCCGCCCGCCACCAGGTGCTCGCCGTTGAGGTGGTCGACCCCCGCGAGCTGGAACTGCCCGACGTGGGCCTGGTCGCCCTCACCGACCCGGAGACCGGGCGCACGCGCGAGATCCACCTGTCCCCGAAGATCCGCCGTGACTACGCCGAGGCGGCGGCCGCGCAGCGGGAGGCGACCCGGATGGCGATGCGCCGGTGCGGCGCCGGCCACCTGGTGCTGCGCACCGACCGCGACTGGGTCTACGACATCGCCCAGTACACCCTCAGGCACCGGCGCACCGCCCACCTCGCCGGGCGGCACCCCACCAGGAGGGCAGGCGCGTGATCTTTCTCTCTCCGGGCTGGCTGTGGTTGTTCGCCGCGCTCGCCCTGATCGTGGGCGCGTACATCTACCTGCAGTTCGTCCGCCGCCGGTACGCCGTGCGGTTCACCAACCTCGCCCTGCTCAGCCTCGTCGCCCCCGAACGGCCCGGATGGCGGCGCCACCTGCCCGCCGCGCTGTTCCTGCTGATGATGAGCCTGCTGGTGCTGGGCGCCGCGCGGCCGGCCGACGCCACGCGGGTGCCGCGCGACCGTGCGACGATCATCGTCGCGGTGGACATCTCCCTGTCGATGGAGGCCGCCGACGTCTCCCCGACGCGGCTGGTGGCCGCCCAGCAGGCCGCGCAGCAGTTCGTCAAGGATCTTCCTGAACGGTTCAACGTCGGGCTGGTGTCCTTCGCGCGCTCCGCCGCGGTGGTCGTCTCGCCCACCACCGACCACCTGGCCGTGATCAACGCGATCGGCAACCTGTCCACCCGTCCGGGCACGGCGATCGGCGAGGCGGTGTTCAACTCGCTGGACTCGGTGCGCTCCTTCGACCAGCGGGCCGTGACCGACCCGCCGCCCTCGGCGATCGTGCTGCTGTCGGACGGCGACAACACCTCCGGCCGGTCGGTCAACGAGGCGATCCAGGCGGCGGCCGGGTTCCACATCCCGGTCTCCACCATCGCCTACGGCACGCCGGACGGCACGGTGAGCATCGACGGCCGTGACGTGCAGGTCCCGGTAAACAAGGCGACGCTGCAGTCGCTGGCCGACGGCACCAGCGGGCGCGCCTACACCGCCGAGTCGGGGGACGAACTGCGCGACGTCTACAGCCAGATCGGCAGCTCGCTCGGCTACCGCGTCGTGCACCAGGAGATCGGCCAGTGGTTCACCATCGCCGGCATCCTCGCCGGCCTCCTGGTGGCCGCCGCCGCCATGCTCCTGGGCTCCCGCCTCCCCTGACCCACGACGGCCGTACCCGGGGCCCATGCCGGTGACGGCCGTGTCCGGGGGCAGAGCCCTCGGACACGGGCGGCGGGAACGCGTCGCGGGGCCGCCCGATCACGACCACCGTCCCGCGGTTGGTAACGTCTCCACGTGACGTCCAAGGGGGCACATTACTTCGAGGAGCGGCCGGGCGCGGCCGCCCGGCCGGGCACGGTCGACGTGATCCTGCCCGACCTCCACCTGCGCCTGGCCACCGACAGCGGCGTCTTCTCCCCCAACCGGCTCGACGCCGGCACGCGGGTGCTGCTCGAGAGCGTGCCGGCCCCTCCCCAGGAGGGCGACCTGCTCGACCTCGGGTGCGGGTACGGCCCGATCGCGCTGACCATGGCTTCCCGGGCACCGGAGGCGACGGTCTGGGCGGTGGACGTCAACCGGCGCTCGGTCGAGCTGTGCGAGCGCAACGCGCAGGCCGCCGGCCTTGACAAAGTAAGGTCGGTCCATGTGGACGACGTCCCGCCCGGCGTCCGCTTCTCGGCGATCTGGTCGAACCCGGCGATCCGCATCGGCAAGCCCGCGCTCCACGCCATGCTCACCCGCTGGCTCGGCCGGCTCACCCCCGACGGCGCCGCCTACCTGGTGGTGCAGAAGCACCTCGGCTCCGACTCCCTGCAACGGTGGCTCGGCGACCACGGCTGGGCCACCACGCGCGTGGCCTCCCGGTCGGCCTACCGCGTGCTGCGGGTCGCCGCCCGCCCCGCGCCGGACGTGACCGGCCCTTCGACAGATGACGTTTCCCCAGGTGGCGATGCCACCGACGACGAGGAGCGATGAGCACCCGATGAGCACAGGCACCCGCAGGCAGCTGCGCCAGACCGACGTCAAGCGGCTCAACCGCAGCTGGCGCCGGGGCACCGAGAACCGCCTGTCGCTGATCCTGGAGTCCGTGACGGGCCCGTTCAACGTCGGCTCCATCTTCCGCACAGCGGCGGCCTTCGGCGCCGACGAGCTCTGGCTGGGCGGCAACGCCACGCCGCCCACCAACCCCAAGGCGCAGAAGACCGCGCTCGGCACCGACCGGCTGGTCCCCTGGCACGAGCCGGTCCCCGCCGTGGAGGCCGTACGGGCGGCCAAGGAGGAGGGTTACACCGTGATCGCGGTCGAGCTGACCGGCGACGCGGTGCCGCTTCACGAGGCGAGGCTCGACCGCGACGTGTGCCTGGTGCTCGGCAGCGAGGACCACGGCTGCTCCCCCGCCGTGCTGGAGGCCGTCGACGAGGTCCTCTACATCCCCCAGATCGGCCGCGTCGGCTCCTTCAACGTCGGCGTGGCCGCCGCCATAGTCCTCGCCGAAGCCCGCCGCCAGGAATGGTCCTCCCAACCCGCCCCCACCGAGTGACCCAGGCCGCCTGATCGGGGCCCGGCGGCTGGTGGGGCCAATGGGGCATGGTCGCGTGGAGGTGGCTTTGTGACCCAAATGTTCATGGGCGTAGGCTGACGTGGCAACCTTTTAGGGGGATACTCCTGCTCGTGCAGCTGCGCTTCCCGTTTCTCGATCATCCCGGCCCGCTCGCCTTCGCCCATCGCGGCGGGGCCGCCGAGGGCCGGGAGAACACCATGGCCGCCTTCTCCAGGGCCGTCGAGCTGGGGTACACCTACCTCGAGACCGATGCCCACGCGACGGCCGACGGCGTGCTGCTCGCGTTCCACGACCACACGCTCGACCGTGTGACCGACCGCCACGGCCGCCTCGCCACCTTGCCGTACCGCGAGGTGCGCCGGGCGCGCATCGGGGGCGTGGAGGAGATCCCGCTGCTGGAGGACCTGCTCGGCACCTGGCCTGATGTGCGGGTCAACATCGACGTCAAGGAAGCGCAGGCGATCGGCCCGCTGGCCGAGGCGATCCGCCGCACCGGCGCCTATGACCGCGTCTGCCTGACCTCGTTCTCCGACGTGCGACTGGCCAGGGCGCGCATGGCCATGGGCCGGCCCGTCTGCTCGGCGCTCGGCCCGCGCGGCGTCGCCAGGCTGCGTGCCGCCGCGCTCGGCTCGGGGTACGGCCGCCTGCTGGGCGGCCTGGCCAAGGAGCGCATCCCCTGCGCGCAGGTGCCCGTCGGCTTCCGCGGGATGCGCGTCACCACCCGGGCCCTGGTCCGTACGGCTCACGCCCTCGGGATGCAGGTGCACGTGTGGACCGTCGACGACCCCCGCGTGATGGAGGGCCTGCTCGACCTGGGGGTGGACGGGATCATGACCGACAACATCTCGGGCCTGCGGGACGTCCTCAGCGCCCGGGGCCAGTGGCATCCTCGCCGGCCCGCCGCGCACGCGTGACCCGCCCCGGGCCGGCGCCGTCCACGCCTCCCCGCGGGGCACGCGTACCCCGCCCGGGGCCGGTGGCACACCGCCGGGCACGGGTGCCCCTGCTTTCCCACCACACGCCCTAACCCCTCAGCCCACCCCCCGTGCCGCCGACGAGGCCAGGAGCATCCCCCATGACCACCTCCATCGCCGCCGAAGAACTGCCTGAGACACGCAAGCGCGAGCAACGGGGCTGGTACTGGTACGACTTCGCCAACTCGGGCTTCCAGACGACGGTCATCACGGTCTTCCTCGGCCCGTACCTCACCACGCTCGCCGAGAAGGCCGCGGGCGGAGAGGAGGGGTTCGTCGGCTTCCTCGGCTTCGACTTCCGCGCCAAGGCGTACTTCTCGGCCATCGTGACGATCTCGGTGGTCCTGCAGATCGTGGTCATGCCGGTCGCCGGCGCCCTGGCCGACCACACCGGCCGCAAGAAGGAGCTGCTCGCCCTCTTCGCCTACCTCGGCGCGGCGGCGACCCTCGGCTTCTACTTCGTCGCGGGCGACGCCTACGTGCTGGGCGGGGTGCTGTTCATCGTCGCCAACGTGGCGTTCGGCGCGGCCATGGTGGTCTACAACTCGTTCCTGCCCCAGATCTCCCGCCCGGACGAGCGGGACGCGGTCTCCTCACGCGGCTGGGGGTTCGGCTACCTCGGCGGCTTCCTGCTGCTCGCGGTGAACCTGTTCCTGTACGAGGGCAGCGGCATCGACCAGGGCCTCGCGGTGCGGATCAGCCTGGCCTCAGCCGGTCTGTGGTGGGCGGTGTTCACCGTGATCCCCCTGCTGCGCCTGCGCAACCGCCGGGTCGCCACCCACGACGGCACGCCCTTCCGTGCCGTCGGCGGCAGCTTCCGCCAGCTCGGCCGCACGATCGCGGACCTGCGGCGCTATCCGCGCAGCCTGCTGTTCCTGCTCGCCTACCTGATCTACAACGACGGCGTGCAGACCGTGATCTCGTTCTCGGCGACCTACGCCGACCAGGAGCTCGGGCTTGGCAAGAGCGTGCAGATCACCGCGATCCTGATGGTGCAGCTCGTCGCCTTCTGCGGGGCGCTGCTGCTCGGGTGGCTCGCGTCGCGGTTCGGCACCAAGCGCACGGTGCTGGTCAGCCTGGTGGTCTGGACGGCCGTGGTGGCGGTGGCGTACTTCCTGCAGAAGGGGGCCGCGATCCAGTTCTACGCGATCGCGTTCCTGATCGCGATCGTCCTCGGGGGCACCCAGGCCCTCTCGCGGTCGCTCTACTCGCTGGTGATCCCGGCGGGCAAGGAGGCGGAGTACTTCAGCCTCTTCGAGATCAGCGACAAGGGCTCGGCATTCCTCGGATCGCTGACCCTGACCCTGGCCCTCCAGCTCACCGACAGCTACCGCCTGGCGATCCTGTCGCTGGTGATCTTCTTCGTGATCGGCTTCGCGCTGCTCACGCTGGTCAACCTGCCAAGGGCCATCCGCGAGGCGGGCAACGAGGTGCCCGCGCGGGTCTAGCCGGAGGACGCGCTCACCCGTGACGCGACGAAGATCAGCTTTGCGACGCCGAGGGCCCGAGGCGAAAAGCGCGATTGGATCACCCCAAGGGTGGGAATCCATCCACGGTATCAAGCGTTGTAAGCCGTGGAGACCCACCCCTCATAATGGGGCCCTCAGGAGGCATTGAAACATGGGCGAGCGTGCACTTCGCGGTACCCGGCTCGGAGCCACCAGCTACGAGAACGACCGCAACACCGATCTGGCCCCGCGCCAGGAGGTGCCTTACACCTGCCCGAAGGGCCATCGCTTCGACGTGCCCCTTGCCGCGGAGGCGGAGATCCCGGCGACATGGGAGTGCCGCAGTTGCGGCGCCACCGCCCTAAGGGTGGATGCAGAGCAGCCTCAGCAGAAGAAGGCCAAGCCGCCGCGCACCCACTGGGACATGCTACTGGAGCGCCGAACGATCGAGGATCTCGAAGAGGTGCTCAACGAGCGTCTGGCGATCCTTCGGGCACAGCGGCGTAAGAGCGCCTGAACCCAACCTAGCGGCGCCTTCGGGCCACCTCACGGTGGTCCCGGGGGCGCCATTTTCTTGCCCTGACCGGGCCGGTCTTTTTTGCCCGGGCCGGGCCGGGCCGGGCCTTGCGTG